>NZ_JAYFFF010000001.1:0-272593 GCF_034863305.1 Mycoplasma sp. 744
ACCGCGGCTGCTGGCACATAGTTAGCCGTCGCTTTCTAATAAGGTACCGTCAAGGTAAATACATTTCCTTATTTACTTTTTCTTCCCTTACCACAGCAGTTTACAACCCATAGGGCCTTCATCCTGCACGCTGTGTCGCTCCATCAGACTTTCGTCCATTGTGGAATATTCCCTACTGCTGCCTCCCGTAGGAGTCTGGGCCGTATCTCAGTCCCAGTGTGGCGGTTCAGTCTCTCAACCCCGCTAAGCATCATTGCCTTGGTAGGCCATTACCCATACCAACTAGCTAATGCTACGCACCCCGTTCCTTTAGCGAAGCTTTAAAGGCTTCTTTTACAATAATTTCATGCGAAATAATTGCATATTCGGTATTATCAAATGTTTCCACTTGCTATCCCAATCTAAAGGGTACGTTGAGTACGTGTTACTCACCCATTCGCCGCTAAGTTCAAAAAGAACTTCGCTCGACATGCATGTATTAGGCACACAGCCAGCGTTCATCCTGAGCCAGGATCAAACTCTCGAAAAAATTGACTGTCATGTTTATTTGTATCTAGTTTTCAAAGAACATCTATTCTATTTACTTTCATAAATAAATAAGAACGTTTTAATCTTAACAAATTTTTAAACTTTTACAAGTTTTTTTTATTTTTTTTCAAATATAAAAAACAGGCAAGCCTGTTTATATAATTCTTTCGATAAAAATTAATTCTTGATTTTCTAAGGGTTGAATATTAATTTCATTTTCACTAATATCATCAAATGAAAATTCAAAACCTTTAAAACCTTTTAAATAAAACAAATTATCTTTATTATTTGAATTCAACATTGATTGATTTTTATCATCTATGAAATCTATTTTCATAGGTATTATTCCTAAAGGATAATTTTTAAAAGAAAAATCATTATCAGGATCAATAGAAACTTTAACTTCTTTAATTAAAGAACCATTATTTATTGCATATAATAAAACAAATTGTGATATAAGATTACTTATTCTTTTTTCATAAATATCTTTTTTGTGCACTATTTCAATATTTGACAATTTATTCATATTTTGAGAATTTCATAATTGTGAATTAAACATATTTTTTTTAATTAAAAAATTTAAAATAAAAATTAAATTATTTTCAAAAAAAATATCAGGATTAACAAATTTTATTTTTTGATTTGATTGATATGTTTGATACCCAAAATAATTTTCACTATTTTTATTATTTAATAAATTTAATTCATTTTTAATATAAAAACCATTTAATAAATGATGATGTGAAGTAAAATTAACCGAATACCAAGGATAATATTTTTTTTCAATTTTGTCAAAAACTATTAATTTTGCAATTGCATAAGTATTATTTAATAAATTAGTATCTTCTAATCTATCAATAATTAAATTATTATTAATTTGACCATTAGTGATAATTTTTATATTTTCTTTTAACTCATTAAATAGATATTTTAAAACATTAAAATTAACTTCCTTATATATTTCATTTGGATGTAATAAAGAATCAAAGTCAATAATATTAAATATATTATTTTCAAAAATTAAATTAATATCATTAAATTTTTCATTAAGTTGAATATTTGAAATATCATCATGTTCATTAATATTTAATGATAAAATTTCCCCACTTATCTTATTAACGTATCTACTGAATAATTGAGAATAATCAATAAAATTAGTTATATAAATTTTATTATCACTTTTAAAAATTAATTTATTATTTTCATCAAAAATAATCAAAGAAATTTGTAATAAATTTTCATTTATTTTGTTTAAAATTCCAAAATCTAAATAAAAATTTTTACTTAGAGAATCTATTTCAAAATATTTTATATAAAATTCTAAGGTTTTTAATAAATAAAAATGTTGTTCTTTATTTAATATAAAAGCACTTGGTCTTAATTTTGTTATAGAAATTTTATTTTTAAAATTTAAAGGATTGTTAATTGAAGCTATATAAATTAAATATTGAATATTTGGCAAAATTAAATCAAGTGAAGAATAATTATTAGAATTGTGTTCAGTTCATAAATTATTTAAGTAATTATTAAAAGTTAATATTTCAGGATTCCAATTAAAAAGAAATAAATCATTAAGTTTTAAAGTATGTTTATTTGTTGAATTTAATAAATAATTATTATTATCTATAATGAATTTTTTAGGTTCAACAAAATCGTATTCATAAACAAATAAATCGTCTATATTTATTTGTTTATTAGTATAAGTAATTTTTTTAATCTGATAATCAAATAATTCTTTCAAATTTATTTGTAAATATAATTTAATCTGTTCAAAAGTTAAATTATCTTCAAATTTTAATTCTTTTAAATATTCTTTAATTTTTATATGAACTAAATTATTTTCTTGACATGCTATAGTTAAAAATAAAGAAAAAGGAGTTAATATACTAAGAAATTTTTTTATTTTTTTCATTTTAATCTTTCTTTTTAACTTTATTTTACTTTCTTTTTTCATAAAAAGTAAAATAAAAAACTCTTTTTATAATTAATAAGAGTTTTTTATTTTATAAATAAATAAATGTTCCACCATTACTTTTAATTGCTTCTATTGCACTTTCAGAAGCATCATGAAGTTCAACTTTTAATTTTTTAGTTAAAGTACCTTTGCCTAATAATTTAACAGGTAATGATCTTTTTAGTAAATTAGCTTTAAATAAAGATTCTAAATTTACAAAATCGTTATCGTTAAAAGATCTTTCTAAATCAGATAAATTAATAATTTGATATTCAATGTGATTTATATTATTAAAACCACGTTTACCAATTCTTCTAAATCAAGGAGTTTGACCACCTTCAAATCCCAATCTATGTCCGTGACGTTTATTTTGACCTGATTGACCTTTTCCAGCTTGTTTACCTTTGCCAGCTGCGTGACCTCTACCTACACGATGTTTTTCTTTTCTAGATCCTTGAGTTGCTTTTAAAGAATTTAATTTAATTTCTTGCATTTTAACTCCTATAAACTAATTTAATAGATCTTCAACTTTCTTATCTCTAACTAAAGCAATTTGTTCTGGAGTTCTTAATAATTTTAAAGCTTTTAATGTTGCTCTAACTATATTTGCCTTTGAACGAGAACCATAAGTTTTAGTGTAAATATCAGTATATCCTGCTAATTCTATTACAGAACGTACAGCTCCACTAGCAACTATTCCTTTACCTTTTGGAGCAGGTTTTAACATTACTTTTGAAGCTAAAAATTTAGCTTCAACAATGTGTGGCACAGTTATTTGTTTAAAAATTGGCACATTTATTAAATTATTTTTTGCATCTTTAATAGCTTTTTTAATAGCATCTGGTACTTCATTGGCTTTCCCATGTCCAAAACCAACACGACCTTTTTTGTCTCCTACAACAACATAAGCAGCAAATGAAAATCTTCTACCACCTTTAACAACTTTAGTTACACGAGCTATATTAACAACTTTTTCGCTAAATTCATTATCATTTTTTTCAAATTTTAAAGGTTTGTCAATTTTGTTAAATCTTGGTTTTCTTTCTGATGAGCTATTTTGAGTTGATTTTGTGTTTTGTTCTTTTACTACAAAAGGTTTTTTAATTTTTCTTACTATTTCTTTTGTTGATTCAACTTTTAATTCTTTATTTTCTGTCATTAGAATTTAACTCCTTTAACATGTTCTCTAACTGCTTCAGCAAAAGCTTTAACACGACCATGATAAATATAACCAGCTCTATCAAATACCAATTCTTTAATTCCTAAATTATTAATTAACTCTGCCATTTTTTTGCCTGCTTCTTTTGCTGAAGAAACATTTCCTTTATAAACACCTTTTTCAAGTGTGCTAACAGAAGCTAAAGTTTTACCAGTAGTATCATCAATTAGTTGAGCATAAAAATTTTGATGTGATTTAAATACGTTAAGACGAGGTTTATTACTTGTTCCAAAAATATGTTGTCTTTCACGTAAGTGTTTAACTTTACGTGCTTTATTACGAGATAATTGAGACATAAATTCCTTCCTTTATTTTTTATTTAGCAGAAGTTTTACCTTCTTTACGACGAATCACTTCATCTTTATATGCTATTCCTTTACCAGAATATGGATTTGGTTTTCTAACGCTGCGAATAATTGAAGCAAATTGGCCAACTGATTCTTTATTTATACCTTTAATAGTTATTTCAGTTGGTTTATTAATTTCTACTTTGACATCATTAGGAATATTAACATTTACTAAATGACTATAACCAGCTGCTATTTCTATAATTTTATCTTTTAATGTTGCTCTATAACCAACACCTTTAATAACTAATTCTTTAATAAACCCTTTAGAAACGCCTAAAAGCATATTTGCTATTAAAGCATTAGTTGTTCCATGTAATTGTTTTGTATGTTTTTCTTCATTAGCACGTAATGTACTAATTTTATTTTCTTCTATATTTATTTTAATCAATGGACTAAATTCATTAGTTAATTCACCAAGTGGTCCTTGAACGCTTAACTTAGTTTGATCTAAAGTAACTTTGACATCATTAGGAATAATTAATACACGATTACCTACACGAGACATTAATTCCTCCTATCAAATGTAAGCGATTATTTCACCGCCAACATGTTCCTTACGGGCTTGTTTATCAGTCATTATACCTTTAGATGTAGAAATTATTGCAGTTCCATAACCTGAAAGAACAGATGGTAATTTATCAACAGAAGCATAAACTCTTAAACCAGGTTTTGATACTCTTTTAAAATCAATAATAGCTCTTTGTGAATTTTTATATTTTAAAACTATTTCAAAGTTTTTGTTTTTACCTTCGCCTTTTACTGAATAAGATGTTATATAACCTTCATTTAATAAAATATCTAGAATTTTGGCTTTTTTATTTGAAAAAGGAACATTAACAGTTTTAAATTTACGTTGATTAGCATTTTTTATACGCACAATCATATCTGAAATCGGATCTGTTATAAACATTTTTCTATCAACTCGCTTTCTTCATGCCGGGTATTTTTCCTTCATGGGCTAAATTACGGAAACAAATACGACATATTTTATATTTTCTTAAAACTGCATGTGGACGACCGCATAATTCACAACGTGTATAAGCACGCGTAGAAAATTTAGGGTGTTTTAATGCTTTTACTTTTAATGATTTTTTTGCCATTATTATTTTTCTCCTTTTGCAAAAGGCATACCAATTAATTCTAATAATGTTCTTGCTTCTTCGTTTGAATTAGTTGAAGTTATTAATTGAACATCTAATCCTTTAATACGACGAATTTTATCAAATTCTATTTCTGGGAAAATAATTTCTTCTTTTATACCTAATGAATAATTACCGTGTTTATCAAATGCTTTAGGATTAGCACCTTTAAAATCACGTATACGTGGCATTGCCACATTTATTAATTTATCAAGAAAATCTCACATTCTTTCTCTTCTTAATGTTACTTTTCCGCCCATTGGCATTCCTTCACGTAATTTTCATGAAGCATTAGATTTTCTTGCTTTTGTTTGAAAAGGTTTTTGTCCTGAAATAACGGTCAATTCGTTTAATACTTCTTCGATTGCTTTTGAATTTGAAACTTCTTTGCCAGCGGTCATATTAAGAACTATTTTTTCTAAACGTGGAACTTGCATTACAGAAGAATAATTATATTTTTCAATTAATGCAGGTACAACTTTAGTTTGATAATGTATTTTTAAATTACTCATAATTAAAGTTCCTTTTTAGTTTTACGATTAATTCTTATTTTTTTATCGTTCTTGAATTCATAACCGATTTTCGAATAAACTGCAGGAGAATTTTTAGTTGCTTTTTTTACTAAAATTGAAAGATTTGAAGCATGAATAGGAGCTTCTATTTGTTTAATTTGTCCATCTTGACCTTGAGTTGGTTTTACGTGTTTGGTTACTTTATTAATATCTTTGATTCAAACAAGATTTTTCTTTGCATCAATTTTTTCAATTGTTCCAATTTTACCTTTATGTGAACCAGCAATAATAATTACTTCATCATGTTTTTTAAATTTCATATTTCCTCTTTTTTATTAAATATATTAAATCTATAAAACTTCAGGAGCTAATGAAACAATTTTTAAATAACCTTTATCACGTAATTCACGAGCAATAGGACCAAATACACGACTTCCTCTTAATGAACCATCTTCTTTTATTATTACAACTGCATTATCATCAAATTTTATATGAGAACCATTAGCTCTTTTTATTCCATATGTACTTCTAACAATAACGGCTTTTACTACTTGACCTTCTTTTACTATACCATTAGGAATTGCTTTTTTAACAGAACATACTATAACATCACCAATATTTGCTGTTTTTTTACGACTTCCGCCTAAAACTCTAATTAAACCAACTTCTTTAGCACCAGAATTATCTGCTACATTTAATTTAGAAAGTTCCAATAACATTTTTATTGTTCACTTTCTGAAGCATGTTGTTTAATTTCAACTAAACGGAAATGCTTTGTTTTTGATAATGGTCTAGTTTCCATAATAATTACTATATCATTAATTTGAGCTTTATTTAATTCATCATGAACAGCAAAACGTTTAGTAGTTTTAAAACGTTTAGAATACAATCTATGTGATCTATATGTTTCAACTTCTACAAAAATAGTTTTATCACCTCTAACAGAAGTAACTTTACCTTGTAGTGTTTTACGAGTTTTTGTCTTTCTTTCCATTATTTATTTCCTTTAATTTCATGTTGTCTAATAGCTGTTAAAACTTTTGCAATATCTTTTCTGATTAAATTAATTTTATGTGTTTGGTCAAGACTAGTAGTTGCATTTTTAAATTTTAGTGTTCACAATTCTGCTTTTAAATCCACAACTAATTTTTTTAATTCTTCTAATGACTTGGTTTGTAAATCTTTAAAAAGCATTATTGTTGTCCTCCCTTAGTATCTTCAACAGATAAAATTCTTCACTTTACTGGTAATTTATGACCACCTAATCTTAAAGCATCGCGAGCTACATCTTCTTTAACTCCTGACACTTCAAACATTACTGTATTTTCTTTTACAGAAGCATATCAAAATTCTGGACTTCCTTTTCCTGAACCCATACGAACACCTATTGGTTTAGATGTTTTTTGAAAATGAGGGAAAATACGTATAATAACTTGACCTTCACGTCCCATACGACGAGTTATAGCTATACGAACTGCTTCAATTTGTCTTGCAGTAATAATTGAACCAGTAGTTGCTTGTAAACCGAAATCTCCGAATGAAATTTTATTACCTTTTTGTGCTTTTCTTTTTAATGGATTAACTAAAAAAGGTTTACGATATTTAGTTCTTTTTGGTTGAAGCATTATTCTTCTCCTTCTAAATTAACTTCACCTTTTGATATTCAGACTTTAACTCCAATTGCGCCATAAGTAGTTTTTGCTATAGCTCTAGCAAAATCTACATCTTGTCTTAAAGTATGTAATTTCATTTCTCCACGAGAATATCCTTCGGTTCTAGCCATATCAACACCATTTAAACGACCTGATACAGCGGTTTTGATGCCTTTAGCACCTGCTTTTAAAGCATCGTTAATTATTAATTTTTGTGCTATTCTGAAACTTTCACGATTTTCTAATTTTTGAGCAATAGATTCAGCAGCCAAACGTGCATTTAAAGCTGGTTCTTTTAATAAAATTACTTGTAAATTAATATCAAGATTTTTGTTCTTTAAAAATTTATGTAAATTCAATCTTAATGATTCAATATTTTTCCCACCTTCACCTAAAATTTTAGCTGGGAATGGTGTGTGTAATAAAACAGTTATTTTATTTTGAGCATTTCTTTTAATTTTTACTAAACCAAGTTGATATTTACGTACTAATTTATCAAAAAACTTATAAATATTAGCATCTTGTACTAATAATTTCCCATAATTAGCTTTTTCGCTAAATCAAACAGTATTGTGATTTTTTGTTATACCATATCTAAAACCATTTGGATTAACTTTTTGACCCATAAATATCTCCTTTTATCTTTCTTCCAATGTAATTGATAAATGACTTGTACGTTTTAAAATTGAAAATGCTCTACCATGTGAATGAGGTTGAAATCTCTTTAGTGTTGGCCCTTCGTTAACTAAAACTTCTTTAACATATAATTTTGAAGCATCCATTCCATGATTGTTAGTTGCGTTTCCTACAGCTGAATTAATAAGTTTAATAAATAATTCTGAAGCTTTTTTGTTTGTATTATGTAATATTCCTAAAGCTACTTTAACATCTTTATTTCTAAATAAATCTGCTACAAGTCTAGCTTTTCTAGCACTAATACGTTGTGTTTTAACAAGTGCTTTTGCTTGCGATTTCATAATTATTTTTTCCCTTTATCAGCGCCATGGCCTGAAAATGTTCTTGTAGGAGCAAACTCGCCTAATTTATGGCCAACCATATCATCTGTTACATAAACATCAATAAATTTATGTCCATTATGAACTTGAAAAGTTAATCCAACAAAATCTGGAAAAATTGTTGATCTTCTTGATCAAGTTTTTATTGGAGCTTTTTTAACTTTGCCTTCAATTATTGCTTGAACTTTTTTTAATAAATGTTCATCAGCAAAAGGACCTTTTTTAAGACTACGAGCCATTATTTAGCATCCTTTCTTCTTCTTATTATTAATTTGTTTGAAGCTTTTTTAGTTTTTCTAGTTTTTACTCCTAAAGCTTTTTTACCTCAAGGAGTAAGTGGGGCTTTACGTCCTACTGGTTGTTTACCTTCTCCACCACCATGTGGGTGATCTACAGGGTTCATTACTGAACCTCTTACAGTAGGTCTAACACCTAAATGACGATTTCTTCCTGCTTTTCCTAAATTTACAAGTAAATGTTCTTCATTACCTACAGAACCAATAGTTGCACGGCAACGAGCCAAAATACGACGCATTTCTCCTGATTTTAAACGTAAAATAACATATTTACCATCATCATCTTTACCTAGAATTTGAGCACTTGTTCCTGCTGAACGAGCTATTTGTCCGCCAGCTCCTGGTTGCATTTCAATATTGTGAACAATTGTTCCTTCTGGAATATTTGCTAATGGTAACGCATTTCCTATTAAAATATCAACATTTACACCAGAAATAACAGTTTGACCAATTTTAATACCTTGTGGTGCTAATATATATCTTTTTTCTCCATCAGCATATGTTAATAAACAAATATTTGCTGAACGATTTGGATCATATTCAATTGATTTAACAGTTGCTGGAATATTATCTTTATTACGTTTAAAATCAATAATTCTATAAAATCTTTTTACTCTACCACCTTTATGTCTAACGGTGATTTTCCCTTGATTATTACGTCCTGATTTTTTCTTTAAAATTACCATTAAAGATTTTTCAGGATCATGGCCACTTAAATTAGCAGCATAGTCAAGAGAAGACATATTACGACGACCGTTGGTGGTTGGCTTATAATGTTTAATAGCCATATTATCTTTCTCCTTTGCTTAAAAATAGATGAGGAATTTTCTTTTAAGCAATTATATTAGTATCCTCTATGCTTCTTTTCTACTTCTATTTACTGTTTTTCTACTTGCATTACTTGTTTGTGATTTGTTTTTAATTGTATTTGCCTTTTTTTGAGCTATTTTTTCAGCTAGTTTTGCTTCTTTATCAGCATTTTGTTTTTTAGTAATTTGATTTTGAGTTTCTTTTAATTCTGCTTTAACCTTATCTTGTGCTTCGTTCTCGTTAGGATAATAATTTATAACATATCCTTCTTTTAAAGTTACTATAGCTTTTTTATAACGGTTTAAATAACCTTCAAAACGACCTACTCTTTTATATTTTTTATCAATTTTAATAGTATTAACTGAAGAAACTTTAACTTGAAAAATGTGTTCAACAGCATTTTTAATTTGATATTTATTTGCTGAATAATCTACTTCAAAAGTATATGTATTTTGACTTTGTAAATTATTTGTTTTTTCAGTAAGAATAGGTTTTTTAATAACTTGTGTTAATTCCATGTTTGAATTATTTAACTCCTTTTTGTTTAAACAACTCTAATCCTTCGTTTGAAAGCACTAAAACATCAGCTCAAATTAAATCTTCCACTAATACTGATGAAGGTTTTACTACTAAAACATTTTTTAAATTTGATAATGCTAATAATACATTTTCATCATTAGAAACAACTAAAATATGTTTTAAATTAGCAATACCTAATGAATTTAATTTATTAACAGCATCTTTAGTTTTAATACTGTTTATAACAAAATCATCAATTACAACTGATTTATTATTTGCAAGTAATGTTAAAGCTGATAAAAAGGCTAATTTTTTAACTTTTTTATTAACTTTTAAATCATAATTTTTTTCAATTCTAGGTCCAAAAGCTCTACCACCACCTACTCATATCGGTGATCTAGTCGAACCGGCACGAGCACGACCTGTTCCTTTTTGTCTTCAAGGTTTCTTGCCACCTCCTCTTACTTCGGCACGAGTTTTAACAGAATGTGTTCCTTGTCTTCTCGATGCTCTTTCAGATAAAATTGAATCAAAAATGGCTTGTGAATAAATTTTATTTAATGCAAAAATTTCTTTTGGAAGATTTGTAGTATCAAAGTTTAATTTAGATAATTTATTAAAATCTATTTTTTCTTTTGTTACTTTAGCAACTGATTTATCTACTAAATTTTCTTTTTCTATATATTCAATTGCTTTATGATTTTCTACATTTTCTTCATTTACTCTATTTAGTATTACTTTTGCCTTGTCTAAACCAACTGATCCTCTATATGCTCCGTCTCTATGGAATCATACTCTAGTATCATTTTTAGATTTTTCACTTAATTTTATAAATTCTTCTACTGCTTGAGTAAAAGTTTTAAAGTTAGTGTGTTTTTTTACATTAGCTTTTTTTAAATTGAAAGTTACATTACGTTCTTTATCAAATTTTTCTGAAATATAGTATTTTTCTAAAGTTGATTTTTCAGCCATAATTCTCCTCTATTTTTCAGATTATTTTTCTTCTTCAGCTTTTAAAATTAATTTTTCTAATTCTGAAGAATGCATTCCTGTTGTAACTTCAATATTAAATTTTTTAGCTTTTTCAACTAATTCATTCATTTTTATAACTTCTTTAACATCAACTAACTTAATAGCGCTAGGATTTGGCAATCCTTTGATAGCTTGTTTAATAACTAATAAACTTTTATTAGCACCAGGAACAGAACCTTTAACTAATAAATAATTGTTTTCTAAATCAACTTTAACAATTACTAAATTTTGAATAGTTACTTTTTCTGCGCCTAGATGTCCCGGCATAGTCATACCTTTGACAACACGGTTACCACTTATATCACCGATTGAACCTGTTTGTCTAATAGGTTTGCTACCACCACCACCACCATGTGATTTGGGACCAATGTGTTGGTTTCATCTTTTAATAGTACCAGCAAATCCTTTACCTTTAGATATACCTGTAATATCAACTAAATCACCAGCACTAAAGATATTTACATTTACGAAAGAACCTAATTCATATCCTTCCATATTGCGAATTTCTTTAACGAAGCGCTTAGGTGTTGTATTAGCTTGTGCAAATTGACCTTTTAGGGGTTTATTTGCATTTTTTTCTTTTAATTCTCCTACTGCTAATTGAGTTGCTACATAACCATTTTTTTCAACAGTGAGAATTTTAGACACAACATTCGGTTGAACCTCTATTACTGTCACAGGAATAGAATCACCTGTTTCAGTATAAATCTGGGTCATTCCGATTTTACGTCCTAAGATTCCTTTCATATCTTTCACCTCTTAAAATAATAAATTAAATTAATTTTGTGATATTTTAATTAAAACACCAGCAGGTAATTCAAATCTTTTAATTTGATCAACTACTTTATCACTAGCATTATCTAAAACAATTAAACGTTGATAAGTTCTTGATTCAAATTGTTCACGTGATTTTTTATTTACGTGTACTGATCTTAAAATAGTCACAACTTCTCTTTTAGTTGGTAAAGCTACTGGGCCGCTAATTTTTATATTTTCTTTTTTAGCAATTTCAATAATTTTTTTAGCAGCAAAATCAACTAAAGTATGTTCAAATGATTTTACTTTAATATTTAATTTACTCACGTTGTCTCCTTTCGTTCTTAAAGAACATTACTCCATATAAATTTACTCGATTAACCCTCAACAACTCTTTTTGGTGTATCGACAACCTTATATATCACTGTAATATTACTTTTCAATTATAAAACAAAGTTATTTTTTTGAATACAAAAAGTAAGTTATTTCTAAATAATTTTTTAATTAATATTTTAGAATTTAAAAACTTATAATTTATGTATTAAATTTATAGTAAATTGTTTATTTTTTGTACTTTTAAATAGTGTTTCAAATAATATTTAAATTTTATTTATATAAGGAGGTTAGAAAATGAATGAAATAAATACAGAAAATAAAAAAAATATAATAAAACAAGAAAATATTGTTGAAACATTAAAAGAAATTACTAAAAAATTTGGTGATGAATCGATAAGAATTTTAGGCGAAAATAATTTAAATGAGCATATAGAAATTTTTTCCTCTGGATCTTATTTATTAAATCAAGCTTTAGGTATTGGAGGATATCCAAAGGGAAGAATAATTGAAATATTTGGTCCCGAAAGTAGTGGTAAAACTACTCTTTGTTTGCACGCAATAGCGGAAATTCAAAAAAAAGGTGGAATAGCAGCTTATATTGATGCTGAACATTCTATGGATCCTATTTATGCGAAAAATTTGGGAGTTAATTTAGACGAATTAATTATAAGTCAACCTGATAGTGGAGAACAAGCCTTGGAAATTGTCGATATTTTAACTAAATCAGGTTCAATTGATTTAATTATTGTTGATAGTGTTGCGGCTTTAGTTCCAGAAACAGAATTACAAGGAGATATGCATGAATCTTCTATTGGTTTGCAAGCTAGATTAATGTCCAAAGCATTAAGAAAAATTACAGCTTCATTAAATAAAAATAAAACTACAGTTATATTTGTAAATCAAATAAGAGAAAAAATTGGTGTATATTTTGGTAATCCTGAAACCACCACTGGTGGTAGAGCTTTAAAATTTTATTCATCAATAAGATTAGAAGTAAGGAAAAGCACTTCAATTGTTGAGGGTAAAGATATTACTGGTAATGAAATAAAAATTAAAGTAGTGAAAAATAAATTGGCTCCTCCATACAAAAGTTTTATAACTGAAATTATTTTTGGCAAAGGAATAGATAGAATATCAGAATTAATTGAATTAGCTTTAGATTGCGATATTTTTGTTCAAAAAGGTGCATGATATTCATTTGAAGGAAAAAATATTGCTCAAGGTAAAAAAAATTTAAAAGATTTATTAATTAAAAATAAAGATTTTTTTAATGAGATTGAAAAAATGATTTTAGAAAAAATATAAAAATAAAATGAACAATATTTTGTTAATTGTTCATTTTTTATTAAAAAATATAAATAAAGAAAATTTAAAATGTGAAGAAAAAATACTTTAAATGATTTTTTATGGGGTTATTAGTATCATTTTTTAGTTTATTAGTAAGTTATTTTACATATACACAAAATGATACAAAATTAGTAAATAAAATAGAGCAATCTAGTGTTACTAATAAAATTAAAATAAAAATTATTGGTGCAGTAGAAAAAGAATATTCCTTATTTGTTAACAAAGGAATTTCTTTAAAGGAAATAATTAAGCAAATTAAATTAAAAAATAATGCTGATTTAATTCAAATTAATGAAAATATAAAATATTTTTCTGATACCTTAATTAAAATACCTTTTAAAAGAGAAAATTATACACATTCAAAATTAAATTTAAATCAAATTAAATCAATCGATTATTTAACTAAAATTGGTCTAAATAAAAAAATAGCTAAAAATATTTATGAAAAAATTGAAAAAAACGAAATTAAAGAATGAAATGATTTATTACAAATAAAAGGTTTAGGAAAGAAAACGCTAGAAAAAATAAAACAGAATTTTGTCATTTAATAGATTTAAATATATTAATTATTACTTTATTAATAGATTATATTTTTATTTTTTCTTTTGAAATATGATACATATTTATAATTCCAGTATTTTGATTGAATTTAATTTTATATAAAAAATCAATCTTTTTATGTGTGATTTCACAAATTTTTATTTTAATAGTAATAATATTGTTTATTAATCAAAATAATTTTTTAGAAGATGGAAATTATAATATCATCTCTACCATTAAAATAAACAAAGATAAATATTTTTTGATTAATTACAATAACTTTAATATTTTAGTTTTTAAAAATGAACACATTCAAAGAGAACAACTGAGTGTTTTTTCTTTGATTGAAATAAAAGGTAAAATTGAAATTTTTAATAATTCCAATTTTTTTAATTGAACTAAAGAACAAAATATTCTTTATATTTTAAAAAATCCAGTTTTAAAAAATGTTATTAGAAGTGAATATAACTTATTTGACAATTTTATCAATAAATTCAATTCTAATTTACCTTATTTTAATAAATATTGAAGTTATTTTCTTTATGGGATAAAAAGTAATAATAACAATTTAAATGAAAACATTACTAATTTGGGTTTAAATCATTTATTTGTTGTATCTGGTTTTCACTTAGATATCTTGTTTTTAATTGTTTCATTATTTAAAACCAAAAATAAAATTATAAATATAATAATTACTTGTGTGTTTTATTTTTTAATTTTAAATTACATTATTTTATTAAATAATCCTATTTCAGCTTTAAGAGTTTTTATATTTAAAATACTTATTGATATAAAAAATATTTTTTTCAAAAAATATTATATAAGTAAATATTCAATATTAATTTTTTCTATGTTTATAATAATTTTAATTAACTGGAGATGAATTTATAATGTGGGTTTTTTATTATCATTTAGTAACACTGTATTCTTAATGTTTTTATGAGATTTTTTAAAAAAATACAAGTTAAACAAAATATTTACATACATTATAATTATGTTTTTTATTTCAGTTTTAAACTATCCTATTTTAATAATATTAAATAAAAATTTGCCTTTTTTTAGTTTTCTATGAACTATTTTATTAGCACCTATAATACAATTAATATACATATGTTCATTATTATTCTTTTGAAGCCAATATTTTTTAAATTTTCTGTTTTATTTACTTGATGAATTATTAATAATAGCAAATAAAATAAATATTGTCATTAACATAGAAAATAATATTCAATTCTATTGAATATATCCTGTTTATTTTGTTATTTTAATGTTTTTATATAAATTAAAAATAAAAAACTACCTTTAGGTAGTTTTTTATATATGGCGATCCCAAGAAGAGTCGAACTCCTAACCTTTTGGGCCGTAACCAAACGCTCTGTCCAATTGAGCTATGGGATCATGGAGGCACCAACGGGACTCGAACCCGTACATCAAAGTTTTGCAGACTCTTGCCTTGGCCAATTTGGCTATGGTGCCACAGCAAGTTAATTATACATTATAACCATTATTTCTGCAAATTACATTATTATTATAACACACTAGTAAATAAAATATTTATTTTTATTTTTTAAAAAATAAATTAAAATATTTTTAGCAATACATGTAGACAGCAACAGTGAAAACTTAATTGGTTGCCAAGTGTATATCTTAAATTTGTATTGCTCTTATTATAGTCGGAAAGGAGAAAAATGCATTTAGCAAAAGAATCTGCTTTCAAATTAGCTAAAAAAGAAATTGTTAAAGAAATAACAACTAATTTAAACAACGCTAAATCTTTAGTAGTTGCCGAATATCGTGGATTAAGCGTAAGTGAATTAACAAAGTTACGTGTTTTAGCTAAAAAAAGTGGCGTTGAGATCAAAGTTTATAAAAATCGTTTATTTAAATTGGCTGCTTCTGAAGCAAATTTTGAAGAATTAAATGATCACTTAGTTGGACCAAATATATTTGCTTTCAGCAATAGTGACGATTTAGCTGCTTTCAAATTATTTGCTGCTTTTAGTAAAGAACATAAACTATTAGTTCCTAAAGCTGGTATATTTGAAAATAAAGTTATTGACGCAGCAGGCGTTTCATATGTATCTTCATTACCAAATTATGAAGAAGCACTTACAATACTTGCTCGCTCACTTATCACACCATTACAACAAGTTTCATTATCACTTAAATTAATCAGTGAACAAAAAGAACAATAAACGAAAGGATAAATAAGTTATGGCTAAATTAGAAAAACAAACATTTATTGAAGCTTTAAAAGAAATGTCTATTAAAGAAGTTATGGAATTAGTTGAAGCAATGAAAGAAGAATTTGGTATCGATCCTTCTGCAGTTGCTGTGGCAGCCGCTCCTGCAGCAGCAGAAGCTGAAGAAAAATCATCAGTATCTGTTGTTATTGTTGCGGACAATGGTAAAAAATTACCAATTGTTAAAGCTGTTAAAGAATTATTGAATATTCCATTAATGGATGCAAGTAAATTAGTTTCAGCTTTACCAGCAGTTGTTAAAGAAAACATTGCTCCAGCTGAAGCTGAAAATATTAAAGCTAAATTAGTTGAAGCCGGTGCTTCAGTAGATATTAAATAATTAATTTATATATTACATATTAAAAAAATGCCAAGCGGCATTTTTTTAATATGTGTTGTTATATCCAACCAATTAAAAATTAATATTTTATTAACATATTTATTTCTTTGGTTTCATTATATATATTAAAATTTTCAAATCAAGTTATCTATTTTTTTTTACATTTTTTAAAGTAACAAATATTAGTGATATTGTTAAATTAATTTATGATTCAATTTGTTATTTAACTTTTTTTTAATCAATGGCATTAAAGTTAATAAGAATTATTATTATAAAATTGACACATTTTACAATTCTTTAAAAATGTGTCAATTTTATAAATTTTATATGGCCGATGGTAAGGGATTTGAACCCTTGAACGTTTTACAACGTTAACGGTTTTCGAGACCGCCCTTTTCAACCGCTCAAGCAACCACCGTTAATAAAAATATTATATTGCATTATTTAGACTAATACAAATATAAGAATAAAAAAAGAAATAAATTAATATAATATAATAATTAAATATTAGAAAGGAACATAATGGAAACTAATCCTTCTACCACACAAAATATTGGCAATATTCTCAGCGGAGCAGGCACTTGAATTATTTTAGGTGTAGTTGTTGTCATTATCATCATATTTCTTATTTATTCTTCAATTAAAAACAAAATGAAAAAGAATAAAATGAAAAAAGATAAAATCGAATTTGAAAATAGAGCATCATATTTTAAAAAAATATACTTAGCTAAATTAAAAGTATTAATTGATAAAAATAATCAATTAATACAAGAATTTGAACCTTCAATTGGTGAATATAAAATGGGTCAAATAGTTGATGTAGCACATAAATTTTTAAATACATTTGCTTCAGATAAAAATTTTAAAGAATATATTGTTAATGCAGATAGTCAAAATGATTTACTAAGTTTATATATTCAATTAAGAGATACAAGAAGTAATTTATGAAATAAAAAAATTGAAAATGTTTTGCAAAGAATAAATCAATTAATTGAAACAAATTTTATTGATAATACATCAAATGAATATCAAGAAGCATTGACAGAAATTAATTTATTTTATACTATGGAGCTTCAAAAAAATGAATAAAAATCACGATAAAAAAATATATTATAATCTTCCTAATATCTTAACTTTAATAAGATTATTATTAGCAATTCCTTTATTTATTATTTTAGTTATGACTTTTTTTCTTCAAACTTATCAATCTAAAATTTTAACTACTGTTTTTACTATTTTATTCATGGTTATTTATTTAATTGCAATGACTACAGATTATTTTGATGGTAAATATGCTCGTAAATATCATTTAGTTTCTAATTTTGGTAAATTATGAGATCCCGTTGCTGATAAAATCATCACTACTTTGGCTTTTATTTATGGCATTGTAATGAAAGAATGAACTATTGCATTTATTTTTTCTTTATTTTTAATAAGAGATTCTTTTGTGGCGGCCTTAAGAGTAGTAATGAGTAAAAATAAAATTGATGTTGCAGCCATTAAAACAGCCAAATGAAAAACTTTTTTAATTACTATTGGTATTATTATTATTTTAATATTTATTATTTTTAGTGCTTGATTTAATGTTTTAGACCAAATTTGAATTAAATTTATTATTAATATTCCTTTAATTTGTGCTGCCATTCTTGCTTGAATTAGTGCATTACAATATTATAAAAAAGCACAACCTTATATTAAATTTGTAAATAAAAAATAGTATTTTTATAATACTATTTTTTATTTTTTTATAAATTAGCCAAATAATTAGCTGTTCTAACTAATTGTGCAACATATGAAGATTCATTGTCATATCAAGCAAATAATTTATATAATTTTTTGCCATTAGCTTCTTGTATTTTAGTTAATGTAGCATCAAATATTGAACCATAGTGTGAACCAATAACATCAGAAGAAACTATTTCGTCTGTATTATATTCAAAAGATTCATTAGCAGATTCTGCGAATTTTTTATTTAATTCTTCAACTGTAGGTTGTGTTTTTAATTCAACAGTTAAATCAACAAATGAACCAGTTATTGTTGGAACTCTTAAAGCAGCACCATCTAAAACACCTTTTGCTTCTGGAACTACTAAACCAATTGCTTTGGCAGCGCCAGTAGTAGAAGGAACAATATTAGCTGCCGCAGCTCTTGCTCTTCTTTTGTCACCTTTACGATGTGGTCCATCTTGTAACATTTGATCTGCAGTATAAGAGTGAACAGTTGTCATGTAACCATTTAATATACCATAATTATCACTTAAAACTTTTACAACTGGAGCCAAACAATTAGTTGTACATGAAGCAGCAGAAACAATTAAATCATCTTGAGTAAGTTCTTCATGATTAACATTATAAACTACTGTTTTTACATCTGAGCCTGCAGGTGCAGAAATTAATACTTTTTTTGCTCCTGCTATAATGTGTTTATTAGCTAATTCTTTTTTAGTAAAAAAACCAGTACATTCGACTACTATATCAATTCCTAATTCTTTTCAAGGTAAATTTTCTGGATCTTTTTCACTATATATGGCTATTTCTTTTCCGTTTACTACAACTGATTTTTCTTTTACTTCAATATTTCCATTAAATTGTCTAAATGAAGTATCATATTTTAATAAATGAGCTAACATAGATGGATCAGTTAAATCATTAATAGCTACTACTTCTAAATCATGATTTTTTTGGTCAATTAGTTGACGAAAGAATAAACGTCCTATTCTCCCAAAACCATTTATTGCAATTTTTTTCATAATATTATTTCCTTTATATTCAATTAAAATATTTTGTATTCATTTTAATTATAAAATAAATCAAAAAATAAATATTATTAAATTAATTTCTATTTAAATAAATATTTTTTAAAAATTATTTTTTTCATAGTATAATATTAATGCTTATGGAGGGGTAGCGAAGCGGCCAAACGCGGGTGGCTGTAACCCACTTCCTCACGGTTCGGGGGTTCGAATCCCTCCCCCTCCACCATATTGCCCCATAGCCAAGCGGTAAGGCAACGGGTTTTGGTTCCGTCATGCGTTAGTTCGAATCTAACTGGGGCAGCCATATCATAATTAAATGAAAAAACGTTTATCGTTTTTTTTTTTTTTTTTTTTGATATTTAAAATTTTTAAAATAAAAAACACAACTTGTTAAATTATTTATTAAGTTGTGTTTTTTATTTTAAAAACATATGGTGGAGATGACGGGAGTTGAACCCGTGTCCATAATAAAAACTTAAAACTCACTTTTTACAGTTTATTTCTTTTTAAGTAATTACTTGTTTTAAAAAAGAAAACAAAATAACAAGTAATGAAATTAAATCAATTTCAAACTTCACCTTTTTAGCCAACTTAGAAGATTCAAGGTTAAAATCTTATAAGCCACTTGTAGCTTTTGACTAAGCAAATACAAGATTTGATTGCATTGCACTTTGTGCAACTAATAAATTTTGAACATTAAGTTCTTTAACTTTTTTATCTTTTGCGATTATAAAGCCTAGAAGTATTATAGTCTACCACACTACTGATGAATAATAAACTTTTAGTATGTCGAAGCCTTTTCATCCCCTTTTTTAATTTTTTTTTATTTAATTTTATTATACTTTTATTATGGATAAAAAATTATTATTTTCTCTTGAAAATTATTTTGAACGATTTAATAATAGTTATTTTGCAATTAAAAAAATTAATATTTACCAAAATATTTCTACAGTTTTTTATATTAAAGATCAAAATAATTTTTTTTTCCAAGATAATTGCATAAAAAAATTAATTAGTTCTAAAAAAGCTATTTGTAATTTTATACTAGATAATAAAAATAATAGTGAGTATATTTTTAAAAATAAAAAAATTCTTAATTATGTAAAAGAAATAAATTTAAATAAAATGAACAATAATTCACAAATCACTCCAATTTTATTTAAATATTTTGATTTTAAAAAAAATTATCAAATAAATTTAGAAAAAATTAAATTAGTTGAAAAAACATTTTATAAGTATAAAAACTTAATTAAAAAAATTATTTTTAATTCAATGGAATCTAATCATAAAAAAATTAATTATTTTATCGAACGATTAGATAATGCTATAAAAAAATTCAAAGTAACTATTGATGAATATTTATTAAATAAGGATCCAAAAATTTTTAATTTGTTAGCTGAAAACGATATATTATTAGAAGAAATTTTTAATTTTATTTTCAATATTTTAAATTCATTAAATCAAAAATTAAATTTTTTTATTAATAAAACTAAAAATGCTGAAGACTTTTTAGGTGATACTCAGATTAAATTATTAGATGATAATTTAAAATATCTAGAAATTATTAATAAAAAAGGAGAGACTTTTTTAATCAATGAAATTGAACAAAAAAGTTTACAAACTAAATTAAATTTCTATAAGAATTTATTAAAAAATAATTTAGAACTAAAAAATTCTTCACAATATAATGCTATATTAAATTGATATAGAAAAAATTTATTTATAAAAAAACAATTATTAAAATATGTTAATAAAAATAGTTCCGAATATTATATTTTGTATAAAAAATTTGCAATTTCTTCTTTTTTAATTAAATTAATAAAAAAACATAAAAATATTATTATTCAAATGAATAAAGAAACTCTTAATTTATTCCATTATGATTTAGCTTTTTACGTAAAACTATTCATTTCAAACAATCTTTCTATTTATGGAAATGATTTTGAAAAAGCAATTAAGCACACAATTAAAGAAAAATTTTATTTTAATTTTGAACGCTATCAAGATAAAAATGAAAGAAATTTAGAAAATATTTTAGATAAAATCATTTCATTAAAAAATGAATTAAAAATACACAAAAAAAAACAAACTATAAGTTATGTAAATATTGAAGATAAAAATAATTTTACAAAACTACAAGCTAAATTATTTGATTTAAAAATAGAAAACGAATGAAAAAACAAACATATTGAAATAAACTTAATTAAAAGCATTAAAAATAATCAAAAATGTTTGGATAATATTGATTTATTTTATGATTTATTAATACAATTAATGAATAAATATAAAAATTTTTATAACAAAATTGTAAAAAATAATGATAATAATTCATTAGTTCTTGAATTAAAAAAAAGAATAGTTCATTATTATTCATTTATTCCATTAATTAATTTTTTACTTAAATATAAAAATATTATTTTTCAAAATAAAAAAATTAGTAAAAAATTAATTTATGATTTAATAATTTTGTCTAATTTTTTTACAATAATTTATGATTCAAAAATTGAATTTTATAAAATCATAAATTTGAATAATGATATTAATTTTAAAGATAAATTAGAACTAATAATTTTATCCTTTATAATGGAAAAACCTTCTTTATTATTTATATTAGATAATCCTAATTGAGATATTAAAAACGAATTAGTAAATATTAAAAATATATGTAAAAAATACAATATTACATTAATTTTTATTACAAATCGTTACTCATTGTTAGATGAAAATTTATTTGAACAAATGTATCTTTTTTCTCAAAATAGAGAATTAGAATATGGAAATACCAATAAAATTTTAAATAACAGTTTTTATAATTTTAATAAAGAGCAAAATACTAATAATTATTATTTAACAAAAAATATGAAATTAAGTGAATATTTTTTAACTGATAATTATGAGATAAGTACACAACACTATGTAATAACCAATTACAACAATATAGTTAATTCAATTCAAAATAAAGATATAGAAACTATTTCTTTTGCTTTTACAAGCGAAGCTGATTTAAATCAAAAAACACAATACTATAATTACGATTTACAAAATCCTTTGGAAAATACTAGTTTTTTTATTGCTAAACAGGATAAAAACAAGCAAACTTAAAAGCTTGTTTTTTATTATTAATAAAAAAATAATATAATTATAAGAACTAATTATTTACAAATATAGGAGCAAATTATATGTCACTTGATATTAAATATTCGCCAGAAAACTTTGAAAATATAATAGCTAAAAAATGAATAAAAAGAAAATATTTTAGTATTCACGATGACACTAAAAAGCCTTTTGTAGTATTATTACCACCTCCTAATGTAACAGGAATATTACATATAGGGCATGCGTTTGATACATATTTACAAGATACCATTTTAAGATTTAAAAAAATGGAAAATTATGATACTTTTTATATAGCTGGCATGGATCACGCAGGAATAGCTACACAAAGCAAAATAGAAAATTTATTATTACAAAATGAAAATTTAACTAAATATGATTTAGGAAGAGAAGAATTTTTAAAAAGAGTGTGAAACTGAAAAGAAGAATATGCAGCCAAATTTAGAAAACAATGACAAGCACTAGGACTTTCATTAGATTATGAAAAAGAAAGATTTACTTTAGATGAAAAATCAAATATTGCAGTAAATAAAACTTTTATTGATTTATATAATCAAAATTTAATATATCGTGATGTTAAAGCAATTAATTGAGATGTTAAATTAAAAACAGCTATTTCTAACATAGAAATAGTTAATAAAAGTGTTGAACAAGAAATGCTTTATATTAAATATTACTTGGAAAATAGTTCAGAATATTTAACAATAGCAACAACTAGACCGGAAACTCTTTTAAGCGATGTAGCAGTAGTATATAACCCTAAAGATCATAGATATAAAAACCTATTAAATGTAAAAATTATTCATCCAATAACTAAAAAGATTATTCCATTAATAGCTGACGAATATGTTGATATAAATTTTGGAAGTGGTTTAATGAAATTATCAGCTCATTCTGAAATTGATATTGATTTAATTAAAAAACATAATTTAGAAATTATTGAGACGATAAATCAAGAAGGTTTAATTATTTCTAATATAAAAGAATTTAATAATTTAAATAGAGAAAATGCAAGAAAAGTAATTAAAGAATATTTAGAAAAAAATAACTTATTATTAAAAATAGAAAAAATTATTTCTAATGTAGGCTATTCAGAAAGATCAGATACTCCAATTGAAATTTTAGTTAGACCACAATGATTTGTTAAAATGAAAGATTTATCAGAAAAATTATTAAATCATCTTGATAGTTCTGATGCTGTCAATATATTTCCTTCAAGATTTAAAGAAACATTGATAAAATGAATGGAAAATGCTCATGATTGAACTATTTCTAGACAATTATGATGAGGTCACCAAATTCCTGCTTGATATAAAGATGATCAAATTAAGGTGCAAATAGAATCTCCTGGCGAAGATTGAAAAAGAGATGAAGATGTATTAGATACATGATTTAGTAGTGCATTAACGCCATTTTCTTTTTTAGGTTGACCTACAGAAAATAAAATGTTAGAACGTTATTTTCCTACTAATTTGTTAGTAACAGGCTATGACATAATTTTCTTTTGAGTCGCAAGAATGTATTTTTTAAGTTTAAAATTAATGAATAAAAAACCATTTGAAAATATTTTAATTCATGGTTTAGTAAGAGACCAATTAGGAAGAAAAATGTCTAAATCATTGAATAATGGTGTTGATCCTATGGATTTAATCAAAGAATATGGTTCCGATTCTTTAAGATGATATTTAGTTACAAATTCTACTCCGGGTTTAGATATTAATTTTTCCACAGAAGGTTTAAAAAAGAGTTGAAATTTTGCTAATAAAATTTGAAATATTGCTCGTTTCATTGAAAATTTAAATGATGAAAATGAATTTAATCCTGCAGATCAATGAATAAGAGATCAAATTCATGAACTTAGACAAAAAATAATAAAAGCTATGAATAAATATGAATTAACAATAATAGGAGCAGAAATAGAAAAATTTGTTAATGATATTTTTTCTTCTAGATATATTGAAGTACTTAAAGTTTCAGTTAATAAAAAAGAAATTTTAAAAAACTTTAAAAAACTTCTTATTATTTTACATCCGTTTATGCCTTTTTTAACTGATTATTTATTTGAAACTTTATATAAAGAAGAAATTTTAGAGCAAAATGTTCAAAAAGTTAAAATGAAATGTCGCAAAAGAAGTAATCATAGCGATTTAGAAAATGTTTTTAAAATAGTAGATTTACTTCGTAAGTATAGAGAAACTAAGCAAATTAGTAAAAAAGATATTATTTATTTCTATCCTGACATTTTATTAACAAATTTTGATTTAAAAGTAATTTATAAATTAGCTAATGCTAAAATCAAAGACAATAGAGATTTTCTAATCGCTCAAAATAATATCAAGTTATATATTCTTATGAATGATGAACAAAAAAATAATTATTTTAAAGATTTAAACAATAAAATTGATTTTTGTTTAAATGAAATTACTAGAGCAGAGAATATATTAAAAAATGAACAATTTTTATTAAAAGCTCCTAAAAATAAAATTTTAGAAGAACAAAATAAACTACAAATGTACAAAAATAACTTATTAGCATATCAAAAAGAGCTTGATTTACTCAAGGGAAAGGAATGTTAATATGCAATTATATAAAAGTAAAGAAATAACTGACAAATTAACAGAAGAATTAAAAAAAGAATTTATTTTTTTAAATGAACTTCTAGGAAGAAAAGCTATTTTAGCAATTATTCAAATTGGTGACAATGACGCTTCAAATAAATATATACAATATAAAATTCAAAAAGCTCAAGAATTAAACGTTGAAGCGAAATTATATAAATTTGAAGAAAACATTAACCAAAAAATTTTACTTAAAAAAATTGATTCTATAAACGAAAGTGCTGATGGCATTATCGTACAATTACCCGTTCCTGAAACAATCCATAGTAAGGTAATTCTTGATAGTGTCAGATATGATAAAGATATCGATGGTTTAAGTAGCAAAAATGAATTTAGTTTTTACAATGAAAAAGATATGTTAAATTATTTTCATTTTGTTCCTGCTACTGCACTAGCTGTTAAAGAATTAGTAGAATTTTATAACATAGATTTAAATAATAAAAAAATAGGCATAGTTGGTAGATCCGCTTTAGTAGGAAAACCAATTGCACATTTATTAAAAAAAATGGCAAGCAAAAATTCAATTTTTTCTACTTATAATAAAAAATCAACAATTAAAGGATTAGAAACAAATGATATTGTTGTTTCTGGAGCTGGAGTTCCTGGATTAGTTAAAAAAAATAATTTAAAGGAAGATGCTATTGTTATTGATGTCGGAACTACTTATGTACAACAAGAAAATGGTAATTTAAAATTAGTTGGTGACGTTGATACAACTAATTTAGAAAATTATATTAGCGGATTAGCTCCTGTACCAGGAGGAATCGGACCATTAACTGTTGTTTGTTTATTTAAAAATTTAGCTTTAGCTGTTAGACATCATTTAGATTTAATAAATTAAATATGAATAGTATCTTAAAAACTATTAAATTACAAACAAAAAATAATTTTAGTAAAATTTTATTTATAGAAGGTGAAAATCCTTTATTCATCAAAGCTGCTAAAAAAATTTATAAAAAAACTAATTTAAAATTATTCTTTTTAAAAAAGAATAATAATATTTATGACATAAATAATAATTTAATTTGAGAAGCTAATTCTAATAACATTAAAGAATTAATTAATTATTATGTTCAAATTAAAAAAACTAAAACTTTACAAAAAAATCAAATTTTTGATTTAGACCATCAAAATATTTTAAAATTAGTTTTAACTTATTCAATACAAGCTCTTTTATTACTAAAGAATAATTTTTTTGATGCTGTAATAGGAGGTATTGATACACCAACTAATATAATTTTAAAGGCTTGTTTAGATGTATTAGATTTAACAGAAGAAAAAACATTAACTTCTGCTATGTTATTACATAAAAAAAATAAATTATTTAACTTTACAGATGTTGCTGTAATACCAGAACCTTCTGAAGAACAAATTATAAACATTGCAAAATTATCAACAAAATTTTTGCAAAATTTAAATATAAAAACCAAAACTGCATTTTTAAGTTTTTCTACTTTAAACAGTGCACAAACTAAGAATAATTTAAAAATTTTTAACGCTGCACAGGCTTTTGAAAAACAAAGCAATTCTTTTTCTATTGGAGAAATACAATTTGATGCAGCAATAAATAAAATAATTTGAGAAAAAAAGATTAGAAATATTTCTTTTCAAAAAATAAATAATTTTATTTTTCCTAATTTAGCAGCTGCAAATATTTGTTATAAATCTCTTACTCAATTAGCTAAATTTAACGCTTATGGTCCTTTCATTTTAGGAACAAATAAAGTTATTACAGATATTTCGAGAGGCGCTAATTTAAAAGATATAATAAATACAATTTTAATAACTAGTTATCAATTAAGGAGTGAAAATGAATAGTAAATTGCTAGTGGTAAATGCTGGAAGTAGTTCAATTAAAATGCAACTATTTGAAAAAAATAGTTTAAATGTTATTGCAAATGTTCTTACAGAAAGAATATTTTTAACCGATAGTAAAATAACAATTAAATATAATAATCAAGTTTATGAAAAAACTCTTATTTTAAGTAATCATCAAATAGCAGTAGAACAAACTTTAACTTTTTTATCTGAATTAAAAGTTATTGAAAATATTGATGAAATACTTTCTATTGGTTTTAGAGTCGTACATGGTGGTCCTTATTTTAATAAAAGTACAATTTTAAATAATCAAACTATTGAATTAATTAATCAATGTTCAATATATGCTCCTTTGCACAATCCTGGAGCAGTACAAGCCATTAATGCTTTTAAAGAAGTTATGCCAAATGCAACTTTAATAGCTTCTTTTGATACTTCATTTCACTCAAGTATTCCACTTTTAAATAGTATTTATCCTATTCCTTACAAATGAACACAAAAATATAATATTAAAAAATATGGTTTTCATGGAATAAGTCACAATTTTATTAAAAATAAAGTATCAGAAATTTTAAATATTAAAAAACCTAATATTATTAGTTTACATATTGGTAGTGGTGCAAGTATTTGTGCTATTAAAAATGGTTTATCAATTGATACTTCAATGGGTTTTACTCCTTTAGCTGGAATTATGATGGGTACTAGAACAGGCGATATTGACCCTTCAATTATTGAATTTATTTGCAAAAATGAAAAATTATCTGTTGAAGAAGTAACAAACATTTTAAATAAACAGTCAGGTTTATTAGGCGTTTCTGAATTTTCAAATGATACAAGAGACATTCAAAGAGCCATAGCGGAAGGCAATAAACAAGCTCAATTTTCTAATGATTTATACGTGCAAAAAATTGTTGATTATGTGGCTAATTATGCTAATAAGTTAGAAAATAAAATTGATGCTATAGTTTTTACAGCCGGAGTTGGTGAAAATCAATCTGAACTAAGAAAAGAAGTTTGTGAAAAATTATTTTTTAGAAAAATAAAAATTGATCAAAAAATTAATAACGATAAAGTTAAAGATTGAAGTTTAATAAGCGCTAATGATAGTGAAGTTAAAATTTTTGTAATTAGAACAAATGAAGAATTAATGATTGCTCAAGATATGATTAAATTATTATAAAATGTGAAAATTTGTAAAATCGGCTCCTGATAAAGAAAATTGATTAAATACAACTGAATTACAACTTTGTTTATGAGGAAAATCTAACGTAGGTAAAAGTTCGCTTTTAAATACTATTACAGGGCAAAACATTAGTTATGTATCTAAAGAACCTGGAAGAACTCAATTTATTAATTATTTTACTGACAATAATGATAAAATCATAGTAGATTTGCCAGGATATGGCTTTGCAAAATTAGCTAAAAATAAACAAGTTTTAATGCTACAAAATATTTTTAATTTTTTAAGTGATAAAAATACTAAAAAACATTTATTATGACTAATTGATTCTAAAACTGGTATTACTAACACTGATATAAAATATATTAATTTTTTGAGATCCATTAATTGACCCATTGATCTTATTTATACTAAAATAGATAAATTAAACCAAAAAGAAAAACATCAATTAATAGTAAAACACAATGAATTAATTAATAACAATTTTTTAAATTTTGTTAATAATGTTTTTTTTATTTCTTCTACAAAAAATATAAATACAAATGAATTAATTACTTACATTGATCATTTGTTATATAACTAAGGAATACAAATGAAAAGATTTAAATTAAAATTAGGACTTTTAATAAGCGGTATTACTGCTGGAATTATTACTATTACTGGATTAACTTTTTTAACAGTTCAAACAAATCAAAATGACAAATTAGATAATATTATGAAAAATTATCATTTTAAAATTAATTATGATACTAATAATATTTCTAAACTAGATTTGACAAAACATTTTGCTAGTGAATTTGTTTATTCTTCAAAAGAAGTTTTTCAAGAAAACCAAATTCAGGATCCTAATTATAAAAATAATAGTGCTTTTTGACATGAACAATTAGAAATAAATCCTGCTCAGGGCAATAAAAAAAGATCTAATGAAAAAATTTTTGTTTTAGAACAAAAGGATAAAAAACCAATTGATATATTATTTAATTCTTCATTCGATGGTAAATATAATATTTATTATCAATCTTTTGCTAATGATAAAGAGGGGAAATTATTTCTTAAAGTTTATTTAGAAAATAAAAATAATAATAATTTTTCATCTCAAAACGAAAGAATTAAATTAATGAAACAATTTATTTATGTAATTGATGGATTTAAAAAATACGAAAACAGTGAAATTGAAAATACAGATATTAATTATCGTCTTTGAGATTTTCAAGCTACAGAAAAATTAAATATAGACTATTCACAAAATTTAATACCTAACTTAAACATTTTATTTTTACAACTACCACAAAAAGATGAAAAAAATGAAATTGAAATTGAGAAAAATAATAAACAATTAAAATCATTAATTAAATATGATATAAAAAATTATCAAAATAAAAACCATTATCTAATAAATGAAAATAAAAGTATTTGATTTACTAAAGTGGATAATAATAATTTACTAATTAATTATTATTTAGAAAAAATTGTACCGGTTGCTTCAATAGAAAATTTATTTGCAGTTGAAAACTTAAAAATAATTACTCCGCAACAACAGTTAATTAAATTTAATTTTGAAGAACTAAAAGCTATGGCAGCCAAAGTTAAAATAAATATTTTGAATAATGCAGATTTATCTCAAAGTGTCCCAAATGAAGATAATTTAATTTACTATCAAAATGCTAATAGCAATGATATTCAAAAAAATACTGCAACTGGATTATATAAACCATTAGACCTTATTCTAAATTCTTCTCAAGAAGACCAAATTAATTATAGTGTTGAATATTATTTAAATGATCCTTTAACAGGCACCATCAAAACAGAAGAAAAAAATCGAAATACTCCTTTAGTTACTTATAATAATCAAACAGGTAGTGCAACTTTTGCTTTTAAAATAGAATTAAAAAATAAAAGTCCTTTAAACGGCATATTATCATTTATTGGAACTTACACGTTAGAAAAAACATTTAAAAATAGTAATAATTAAAATATCTTTTTAAAAATAACTTAATTAAAAAGTAAAATATATAAATGAATTACAAAAATAATAAAGTGAGGAAAAATGTTTACGATTAATAAAAAAAGTAAATTAGTAATTACAATTGGGCCAGCATCTGAAAATTATGAAGTAATGAAATCATTAATTTTAGCTGGTGCAACATGTGTAAGAGGTAATTTTAGTCATGGAACACATGAAGAACAAAAAGCTAAATTTGATATTGCTAAACAAATCTCAAAAGAATTAAACATTCCTATATCATTAATGTTGGATACTAAAGGACCAGAAATTAGAATTGGCAAAATGAAAGATGGTGGACAACAAATTCAAGCTAATACAATTTTAAAAGTTCACACCACTTCTGAAGCTTATTCAAAATTAGAAGGTACTCATAATGAAATTACTGTTTCTTATGATATGTCTCAAGATTTAAAAGTAGGTGATATTGTTCTTTTTGATGATGGAAAATTAACTTCACATGTAATTAGTGTTGAATCTGGTTTAGTAGAAGTAAAAACTTTTAACAATCATTATTTAAAAACAAACAAAAGAATTAATTTACCAGGCGTGGATTTTTCTTTACCATTTCTTAGTGAAAAAGATAAAAATGATATTTTATTCGGTATTAAAGAAAAAATAGATTATGTAGCTGCTTCTTTTGTAAATTCTGCACAAAACGTAAAAGAATTAAGAACTCTTCTTAATGAAAATAATGGAAAAAACATTGGTATTATTGCTAAAATTGAAAGTCAATTAGGTGTAAATAATATAGATGAAATAATTGAAGAAGTTGATGGTATAATGGTAGCTAGAGGCGATTTAGGTTTAGAAATACCTTATTATGAAGTACCAGTAGTTCAAAAGATGATGATTGAAAAATGTCGTAAGGCTGGTAAATATGTTATTGTAGCTACACAAATGTTGGATTCAATGGAAAATAATCCTCACCCAACTAGAGCTGAAGTAACAGATGTATATCACGCAACTGAATTAGGAGCCGATTCAACAATGCTCTCTGGAGAAAGCGCTTCAGGAAAATACCCAGAATTGGCTGTAAAAACAATGTCTACAATAAACAAAAGAGCTGAAGAAGAATTTTATCAAATTGATAATTATGAAAAAGAATTTAATAAAGCTTCTAAAAGTAATTGCAATTGCGAATTTACACAAAAACTCGCACACGATTTAGCACTTAAAATTAAAAATAATAATTATAAATATCTTGTATTAGTTACTCAATATCCAGAAATAATTAAAGAATTAACAAAATATAGACCAAATACAATTATTATTCCTGTTTTAGATAAAAATGAATTAACTACTAAATATGGAGTAGTTTATGGTGTATGACCTATTTTAAATAGTGAAGAATTATTTAGTAAAGTTAAAAATAATATTAACAATGTAAAGGAATTATTTAATACCTTTAAACTCGAATCAAATGATAAAATTTTAATTTACCAAGATAATCAAGAATTATTAGAATGATAATAATAAAAAGCGCCTTTTAAAAGCGCTTTTTATTATTAAATGAAATTTTGAGGTTATTAGTTTTGTTCTTTAGCTTTTTGAGCATTAACAAAATTATCTAAACGAGAAGATTTTCTAGCACCTTTATTTGGGTGGAAAGTACCTTTTTGTACAGCTTTAGCAATTAATGAATGAGCTCTTGCTACTAATTCACTTGCATTTTCATCTTTTGCTAAAATAGCTTCACGAGCAGCTCTAATTGCCTTACGTACACGAGTTTTCATCGCATTGTTACGCAATCTAAATTCTTCCATTTTTCTAATGCTTCTTACTTTAGATTTAATGTTAGCCATTATAACCTCCTTCTTTTTCTGTATATAATTTTTATAGAAAAATCATTTAATATTATACACAAAAAAATTAAAACAATTTCATTTGATTAGTTTCATCTAAATTTTTAAAAACACCAAGATCTTTTAATCTTTTTAAAAGAGTTGAATTAATTTTAGTTCTTTTCTTAAAATCCTCTATAGAAATAAAATTACTTTCTCTACGAGCTTGTACAATGGATTCAGCCGCAGCTTGACCTAATTGAGTAACAGCAATAAAAGGTGGTATTAAGCATTTGTTTTTATTATCAATTATTCAATCATTTGCTAATGATTTTTCTAATGAAATATTAACAATATTAAACCCTCTTGCATACATTTCTTGTATTATTTCGAAAACAGGTATTAATTGTTTTTGTGTACTGCTGATAATTTTTTGTGATTCTTGTTTTTTCAAATCTTTTAATTTTAAAAGTACTTTATTACCATATTTATCGTCTATCATACTTTCAAGTTCATAATTATCAGGTCTAATACTTAAATATGAAGCATAAAATTCTAAAGGATAATTCAATTTATAAAAAGCTATTCATCATGCCATTAAAACATAAGCAGCTGCATGTGCTTTAGGAAACATGTATTTTATTTTTTTCATACTATCTATTTGTCAAGTAGGAACATTATGTTTTTTTAAAAATTCTTCTTCTTCTAATGACAAACCTTTACCTTTTCTCACTTTTTCCATTATTTTAAAAGCATTAGTACGATCCACTCCAATTTTCATTAAATTAACTAAAATATCATCACGACAAGATATAACCTCACTTAATTTAAAGCCGTTTTTTACAACTAAATCTTCCGCATTATTAGTTCATACACTTTCGCCATGAGATAAACCAGAAAGTGAAATTAAATCAGCAAAAGTTTTAGGCTTAGAAGAAGCTAACATTCTTCTAACAAAAGATGTACCAAATTCTGGTATACCTAGTGCTCCAGTTTTTTCTCCGTTAATATTTTCTGATTTAATTCCCATAGCTTCAGGAGAACTAAATAATGAAATTATTTTCGAATCTTTTTTAGGTATTTGTGATGTTTTTATGTTAGTTGTTTTTTCTAAAAATTTAATCATTGTAGGATTATCATGCCCTAATATATCCAATTTTAATAAATTATCATGAATAGCTTTATAATCAAAATGAGTTGTTTTTCATTCTGCTCCAACATCATTAGCTGGATAATTAATTGGAGTAAAATCATATACGCTGTATTCTTTGGGAACAATAATAATACCACCAGGATGTTGTGAAGTATTACGTTTTAAATCTTTTATTTTATTTGCTAAATAATTAATTAAAACTTCACTAAATTCTTGTTTAGTTTCTTCTAAATAATTTTTAACATAACCATAAGCAGTTTTATCCGCAACCGTTTGCACTGTTCCAGCTTTAAAAGTATTGCTTTCGCCAAATAATTTTCTAATCTCGTTATGAATTAAAGGTTGTATTTCTCCTGAAAAATTTAAATCTATATCAGGTACTTTGTCCGCATCAAAACCTAAAAAAGTTTCAAAAGGAATATTTTGTCCATCTGTATCTAATAAGACATTGCAATTAGGACAATTTTTTGTATCTAAATCAAAACCTGACGTTATTTCAATATTTGAATTTAATTCAAAATATTTACATTTTTTACATAAATAATGAGGTGGCAGTGGATTAACTTCACTAACATTAGCTAAATAAGCAGTTAATGAAGAACCTACGGATCCTCTACTACCAACTATATAACCTCTGTCTAAAGAATTTTTTATTAATACATGACTTATTCAATAAATGACTGAAAATCCATGAGTAGTAATTGGTGTTAATTCTGCTTGTATTCGTTCTAAAATATGTTTTGGTAAAGGATTGCCATATTTTTCATATGCATTCTTATAAACTAATTCTTGTAGTTTTAATTCTGAATTATCGAAATTTGGTTTAAACAAATCCTTTTTAATTACTTCAATATCTTCACACATTTCTGAAATTAAATGAGTATTTTCAATAACTATTTCATTTATTAAATTTTTATCATCAAGAAAACTAAATTGATCTAACATTTCTTTAGTGGTTAAAAAATTTTGCGTGGGAATAATTAATTTATTTTCTTTTGCTTTAGCATAATCATATAAATAATGTCTGACGTTATTTATACCTTTGGAATAAACAATTATTTCATATGCCTGTTTATCGTGCAATGTATAATATTTGACATCTGCAGTTGCTATTACAATTTTATTTCTTTTTTTAGCTTTGAAAATAATATCTTTTAAACCTTTGTAAAGTTCTTCTTTAGTTAAATAATCATAAGCAATTCAATGATCAAAAACTTGTGGAGCGGGAATTTCTATATAATCATATATATCTAAAGTTTGTTCAAAAACTTCATCACTGCTAAAAAAATAATCTTCAATTAATCTACTTTTTAAAGTAGAAGAACCTAATAATAAATTTTTTGTTTTCTTAATTTCTTCTAAAAATATTCTAGGTGAACTTGAATATTCATTAGTTAATGTTTTGCTTAATAATTCAAATTGTTCTTTTAATCCAAAATTATTTTTTGCTATTGTGCTAATTTCATAAGTAAATTCTCTTTGAATCAACGAATCATTTTTATAATTAGCTAAATCTTGAAGAGTAATAATATTTTTCTTTTCTAAAAGCGTAATTAAATTTGTTCAAACTTCAGCTAAAACTTTAGCATCATAATCACCTCTATGCGCTTCTTCGTCATTGTAATCTATACCTACATGATTAGCTAAAGCTTTTAATGAGTGTTTTCTGGTATCTTCAAATAATATTCTTGAAACTTTCAATGTATCAATAATAGTAAATTTTGGAAAAGGTTTGTTGTATTCTAAAAATTTTTGTTTTAAAAAATTAAAATCAAATTTAGCATTATGAGCTACAACAATTTTATTATTTAAAATATCATAAATTTTTTCTAATGCTTGAATTACTGGTAAGCCATTTAGTAAATCCTCATTAGTTATGCCTGTTAATTTAGTTGTAAAATCACTTAGTAATTTATTAGTTTTAATAAAAAATTGTTGACTATTTTTTAATCTTAAATTTTCTATATCCATAGAACCAAATTCAATTATATTGCCATATCGTGGCATTAAAGAGGTCGTTTCTATATCAAAGGATACATAATTTAAATCTCTCAAATTTCTATTATCATTCTTGTCACCATTGACAATATTAAAATCATTAGTTAAAAAACTTAATGCTGTACCATAAATAGGTTTAATACCTATTTTTTTAGCTTGTTCGAAAAATTTAGGATAGGCTTGGCAACCATTTGCATCCATTAACCCTACTGCAACCATATTGTTATTTTTTGCAATCTCTAAAATTTCTTCTGGATTTAATAATCCATCCATAGTATTCATTTTACTACTTACATGTAATTCAATTCTTTTTTTACCAGCATAATCATCTATATTATTTAATTTAGCATTTTCTGCTATTTTAAAATCTGATAAATATAATATTTGAGAATATTTATCGTTTTGAAATTTAGAAATTAACTTACCTTTAAAATTAATTCAATTATTATCTTTTAAAATATTTTTTTCTTCTTGACTTAAAGGTTCTTTAGTAAATAATTGCAACTGTAATCCATCATTAAAATCGGTAACTCAAAAAATATATAAATGTTTATTATTTTCTGAATTGGGTAAAAATTTATAATCTTGTTGAAATATTAAAGCTTCAGATTCTATAAAATGATCATTATTATCCAATTGTTTAATTTCAGATAATTTCATATTTTTATACCTAGTATTATTTTTATATTGTAATGTATCAATTTTAACTTTATTATTAGTAAAAAAAGAAAAATCATTTTCATTTTTTTTAATATTTTTTGCTTCTTTATATTTAAGAATTTCTTTTTCACTATACAAAAAATTTGTTGTTTCTTTATATGAATTGTCTAAATTTATATATTTAAATTCATATGTTAATTTATCATAACCTCATCTTATAAGTTTATTGAACAATTCTTTAATTTTGTTTTTTTGATTTTCATTATCAATATTATTAGTTTTTATTGTTATTAGATATAAATTATCATTGTTAAAATGTATGAAATCATTAATGTTAGTAAACATTGCATATTTACTTTTCTTAATTGTACTTTGCAAAAAATTATAAATATATTCTTTTTGATATTGCTCATCTGAGAAACTAAAATTTAAAAATACATTATTCTCATACTTCTTAATAATTTGTTGTTTTAAAGATTGGATTTCTTCATAGTTTGTTAATTGATTTAACGCTATATCAATATATATTTTATTAGATTCTTCATCTAAATTTACTGAAGTTATTAATGCATTATTAAAAGAAGAAGGAAAAGAAATATTTAAAGTTTGAGATAACTCTTTAATATTATTTATTGAATTCATAATTTTAAGTTTACCAAAACTTTTTATAATATTTCAATTAAAGATAAAATAACTACTTAAAAAATAAAATGTACTTATATAAAAAACTATTCATTATGAATAGTTTTTTATAAATAATCATTAAATTCTTTTACTGCTTTTGCTCTAAGTTTATAATATGTAGTTCTGGAAAAATATTTTTTATATCAATAAGGATCTACATTTAATGATAAATACTGATTAAGTATTATAAATCTATCAGTTTCTGATATACAATTCAAAGCTCGTTTTGTATTATATGTGAAAAAATGTTCTAATTCTTTTTTTCTTGTAGTTTTTTGATCATAATATTTTACTTTTGCTCTCATTAATTCTAATTTACAAATTTTTTCAACTCTTTTATAAATCAGCATAATTCACCTCTTAATTTAGTAAGATTTAGCAAATACTACATATCTATTTGTTAATGTTTTACATTCTGGATAAATACATTTAACTTTTTTAAATGGTTTATTAATTTTTTTAGGAATACATCTGGTGGTAGCACCTGTTTCTTCTTTAATTTTTTCTTCTATTTTTCCAGAACAACAAAACGGAGCAATTACGAATTTTTTATTATTAATTGCTATTTTAAAATCCTGATAATTAGTTAATATAACTGTATTTTCATTTAATCTTTTTTTGGCATTTTCATATAAATTATTATGAATAGATTCTAAAATTATTTTTATTTCATGTTTTAATTTATCTATAGATATATTTTGTTTTTCCAGTGTATCTCTTCTTACAACAGTTACCGATTTATTTTCAATATCTTTGGGTCCTATTTCAATTCTAATTGGTATTCCTTGTATTTCAGAATTAGAAGCTTTAAATCCAGGATTTTTATCTGTATCATCTAAAAAAACACGGTATTGTTTACTTAGTTCTTTTTTAATATTTAAAGCAACCTTATGAATTTCAGGATTTTTATTTGAAAATAATTCAATAATTGATATTTGTATTGGAGCTACTTTAGGAGGTACTATAATACCTCTATTATCTCCATGAGTCATTATTATTGCTCCTAATAATCTTGTTGACACTCCTCATGAAGTTTGATACACATAATCTCTCTCATTATTTTCATTTTTAAAAGATATATTAAATTGTTTAGAAAAATTTTGAGCTAAGTAATGACTTGTACCAGCTTGTAAGGCTTTACCATCTTTCATCATGGCTTCCACAGTGTATGTAGAACAAGCACCGGCAAATTTTTCATAGGCTGTTTTTTTCCCTATTATTGTTGGAATAGCTAAGTAATTTTTTAAAAACTTAGCGTAAATAGATATCATCATTTTTGTAAACTGCCTTGCCTCCATAGGCTTAGAATGACAAGTATGTCCTTCTTGTCATAAAAATTCTCTTCCTCTTAGAAAAGGGTTAGTAGTTTTTTCTCATCTAACTACATTGACTCATTGATTATATATGATTGGTAAATCCTTATGAGATTCAATAGAATTTTTAAATAAATTAGCAAAAAGTACTTCTGAAGTAGGTCTTATAAATATTTTTTCTTCTAATTTTTTATCACCTACATAAGTAACTGTTGCCAATTCTGGATTAAAGCCTTTTACATGTTCCTTTTCAGTATTGAATAATTTTTCAGTTATAAATAACGGTAAATAAACGTTTTGAACATTTTTTTCTTTAAAAATTTTGTTTAAGTTTTTTTGTATTAATTCTCAAATACCAAATGAATTAGGTTTGTAAATAATTGTACCCTTAACAGGACCATAATCAATTAAATTGCCCTGTTTAACAACATCAGTATATCATTTTGCAAAATCTTCTTCAATAGGAGTTATATTTTTCAATAATTTCATATTCAAATTTATTATATAGAATTTATTTATTTAAACAAAAATACTTATTTTTAAGATTTTTCATTAGATTGAGAAAACACATATCTACCAGTTTCTGTAACTAATACATCATCTTCATTTCTTGCACCGCCTAAACCTTCAATATAAATACCAGGTTCTACAGTTATTATCATACCAGGCTCTAATATTACATCTGAAAATTTAGATACTCCTGGTTTTTCATGAACATCTATACCTAATCCATGTCCGGTTGAATGCACAAAATATTTTCCATAACCTTGTTCGATAATATAATCTCTGCAAATTTTATCTATTTCACTTGCATAAATACCAGGTTTCACGGCATCTCTTCCTAATTTTGCTGCTTCTTCAACTATTTTTTTAATTTTTAGTAATTCAGGATTGTTAACTTTTTTTTCTCCACCTAATATAATAGTTCTTGTAATATCAGCACTATATCCTTTATATAACGCACCAAAATCAATTTTTAATAATTCTCCTTCTATTAAAATATCATCAGTAGGGTGATGATGAGGTTCAGCGGAATTTTTTGATGTTGCCACAATCTCATCAAAACTTTCTTTATCAGCTCCATTTAATTTCATTAAATAATTAAGTCTAGCAGCTACTTCTTTTTCTGTCATTCCTGGTTTAACTCATTTTAATAATTCTTCATATGATTTTAATGAAATATCGATGGTTTTTTGCATTATTTCAATTTCTTCTTTTGATTTAATAATTCTTAAATCTTGTCCATAAATAAAAACAATTTCATTTGGGTTAATTATATTTTTTAAATATTCATATTCTTGATAAACTAAATAATCTTTTTCAAGAGCGATTTTTTTATATTTTTTATTCTCAAAAAAATCTTTTAATGTTAATGAATTTTCAAGTAAAACTACTTCAACATTTTTTGCATATTTTTTTGCATATTCTATATATCGTGAATCAACAAATAAATACGCTTTGTCTTTTTCTATAATAATGTATCCATCAGATGTTTGAACTTTAGAATATCATAATCTAGTTTGTGGAGAAGATGAAACTAACGCATCTATTTTTTCATTATCGAATATTTTATTTAACCTTTTTAAATTCATAAATACCTTTATTACATATAATCTAATTTTTTTAATATTTTATTATTATCAACTCAATTTTTAGCAACTTTTACCTTTAAATTAAGAGTTACTTTTTTGTTAAAAAGATTTTGCATTTTTTTTCTTGATAATATTCCAATTTGTTTAATCATTGTTCCGTTTTTACCAATAAGCATACCTTTTTGTGAATCTTTTTTTACATATATAAGTGCGTTAATTTCAATTAATTCATCATGTTCATTAAATTCTAAAACTTCAGTTGCTATAGAGTGCGGTAATTCATCATGTAAAAAATTAATTGCTGATTCTCTTATTACTTCCTTTGCTATAAATCTCATAGATTTATCTGTTATATAATCGTCTTCATAGTATGGTTGTCCTTCATAAGTAAAAGTTTTTAATAAATCTATTAAACTTTTTATAGAAGATAAATTACGTTGAGATAAAGAAGTAATATATTTAAAATTAAATTTTTCTAATTCTTTTAATTTTTTTTCTATTTCATTAGGATGCTTAGCAAGATCTAATTTAGTTATAACTGCTATTTTATTTTCAAATTTTAAGATTTTTTCTAATATTACTAAATCGCCTTTACCAATAGGCTCGTTTATTGGCGATAAAAACAAAACACAATCTATATCTTCCATCGAAGAAAAAGCTGCTTTATTTAATTGCTCGCCTAATAAGTTCAAAGGTTTATGTATACCTGGAGTATCAAGAAATACTAATTGTGTTTCATTTTCATTATAAATTCCTGTTATTGTATCTCTTGTTGTTTGAACAGTATTAGAGACAATTGACAAATAATAATTTAAAATTGAATTTAATAAAGAAGATTTACCAACGTTTGGTCTTCCTATAATTGTAAATAATCCGATTTTCATTATTTAATTTGTTCTGCTCTTATTGGCATAGGAACTAATTCTTTAACAGAAAATACAACTTTTTGATTTCCGCTTCTACTATATAAAGTTACAAGCGCATCATCTGGCATAAATTCTGTAATTACCTGTCTACATCCTGCACATGGCGAAGTAGGTTGATCTACAGAAGCCATAATATATAATTCTTTAAAGTTCCCAACAATTCCACCATATGCTACCGAACCAAATAAAGCAGATCTTTCTGCACATAATCCAGAAGGAAATGCAGCGTTTTCTACATTAACTCCATAAAATTCTTTGCCTTCATTATCAACAGCAATTGCTGCAACTTGAAATTTTGATCATGGACAATATGCTTTTGTTAACAATTCTTGCAATTTTATTATTTTATTCATGTTCCCTCGTTATTCCTAAAGGCGAAAAAATATCTTCCACTATTTTATTCATAATAATTCTTTCATTTTCTTCTTCATGATCATACCCCATTAGATGAACTAATCCATGTGTAAATAAATAACAATATTCCCTTTTAATTGAATGATTGAAATTCACAGCTTGTTCTTTTACCTTTTCATCGCTTATAATTAGTTCACCTAAGGGCAATACTGGAAGATTCTTATAAATTTGATTTTCTGAAAAACTAAAAGATAAAATATCGGTAGGATAATCTTTGCCTCTATATTTTTTATTTAATTTTTGTATTTCATGGTTATCAACAATTGTTACATCAACTGAAACAATTTGATTTAATTTAAAATAATTTTTCAAATTGTTCAAAATCAATTTGAATTCTTCATAAAATTCAAATTGACTATCATTTGTTTCTATATTTAATTCAACCATAATATTATTATATATTATCAAGTGTTAAAAATTAAATAATGCCTTGAATATAGATATTTTATCTAAAATTATTCATCCATCTATTTCTAAATTATTTAAAATTTTTCAATTATTAGGAAAATCATAAAATGTTATTTCAACATAATTATTAATCAACTGTATATTTTTTATTTTTACATTGTAAATTTGTGATTGTAATTTTAATCTAATAAAATCATTTACATTAACTTCATTAATTAACTCTTGCGAGCCTAATAATTTTTGATTTTTAAAATCATTAATTTGAAGTTTTATCATTTTTGTTTTTTCAATTTTATAAAAACAAATAAAAATAATTATTGCAATAGAAAAAATAAAAATTAAAACTAGAAAAAATATTAAATATTTATTTAATCTTGTTAATCTCTCCAAAATTTATCTCCTTATTTGTAAAAATAAAATTATTTGTATGACTTACTTCGATAAATAAAGCATCACACTGATAATCTTTTATCATTATTTTTAAATCTTTTTTAATATCATTATCTAAATTTTCAAACGCTTCATCTAAAATTATTAATTTATATTTTTTAGTAAATAATTTTAATAAACTTATAAATTGTCGTTGACCTGCAGAAAGATTACTTGCATTTTCTTTTAACATCATATTTAGATTTATTTTCATTTTATTTATTAATTTTGGTAATTCACCAAAATTTAAAATATTATTTAATTCCTCAAATTTATTCCTGTTGCCTGATGATAAATATTCACTTAATTTTATTTGAGGAATAATATTATTGTTATTTATAAAAATAAAATTAGAATTAAATTCATTTTTATCAATTTCTAAATAATTAATATTATTAATTTCCATGTAACCATTCCAATTTTCTAGATTATTTTTAATAATATTTAAAAATGTAGTTTTTCCACTTCCATTTTTACCCCGAATTTGCAAATGACTATCGATTACAAAATTTTCAATATCAATTATATTTTTTCCATCTTCATAAGCATAAACTAATTTTTTTATATTTATTTTCTGTATATTGGGAATTGAAATAAAACCTAATGAATCTTTAATTTCTAGATTTAAAACAAAATTCAAAGCAACAAAAGCTTCATTATATAAATTCTTTGATACAAATAAGTTATTTAAGGAATTAAAAGGATTAATTAAAAAATTAATAAGACTTAAAAACATAACTATATTTCCTAAAGATCCTTTATTATTCAAAAGAAATCAACTAGAAATAAAAATCACAATTAGACTTAAGTTGCTTAAAATTCACTCATTTAAAAAATTTTTTGAATTAGATATATTATTTATTTGATTTTCATTTTTCCAAAGTTTTATTTTATTTATAAACATTTTTGTTTTTAAAAAATGAGATAAATCTTGCTTATTAAAATTAGAACAATTTTCTAAAAAATTTTTTTGACACTGGTAATCAATAAATTTTTGTTTAATTAAATTTGTTGTTAATTTTTGTATTTTTTGTTGATACAAATAATTTAAAAAATATAAAAACAATAAAATGCTTATAACAATTGAGAATACAAAAAAATTAATGTACATTAGTACTAAAGAAGAAATAATTATAGACATTGAATCGAAAATAAAATTAAATAAAAATAAAGATTTAAAATTTGCAATAACTTCTATGTAATTAAAACGTCTTAAGTAATCTAAAATTTCTAATTTATAAAAATTATTTAATTTTAAATTTTCTAATTTATTAACTAGAGACGATGTAAGATTATAAGAAATTTCTATACTTAATTTATTTACTATTAAATTTTTTATTATTGAAGTTGTATGTCTGAAAAGATTTAAAAATAAAAATAATATAAAAATAGCTAATAAATTAATTTTGGAATTATTAGGTAAAATTATGTCAAAAATAATTTTGGTATAAAAACTCACCCCTATAATACAAAATAAATTAATCATAGCTAACAATAGCAATGCAAACGAATATTTTTTATTGTTAATCAAAGAACTAATTTGATTAGAAATGTTAGTATTTTTATCAGAATTTCAAAATTGAGAATAAAAACACAAAATTGTTTTTTGAAAAATTTCATTCAATTCTAAATAATTATAAACATGTATTGATATATCTTCGGGATCATAAATAAAAAAATTATTTTTTTTAATTTTAATTAAAATTACAAAATGATTCATGCCATTCTTATTTATTAAAAGCACTATTGGAAATTCTTTTTTACTTAAATCATTTAAAGAATCTAATTCACAATTATATGCATCGATATTTAAACTATAATTTTTTGCTAATCTTTTTAATGAATAAATATTTATACCATCATTACCATAAGAAGCTTCTAATTTTAAAAGATCTAAATCAACTTCTCTTTTGTAAAAATGTTTAACAAAATATTTAATAATATATAAACCGCAATCTTTTCTATCAAATTGTTTTACATTTTTCATCATCTCTATTATTAAAATAAATGTAAAATTTTGTTAGAAAAAGAAAAAAAATAAACTTTTTAGTATAAAGTTTGATAAAAGGAGAATTTATGAATAAAAAAGTTGTGGCTCTTGCAAGTGATCATGCTGGTGCGGAACTAAAAAATCAATTAGCTAATTATTTAAATGAAAAAGGTTATGAAACTGTTGATTTAGGTCCCGCCGATGCTTCGCAATCAATTTCTTATGCTGCTCAAGGACACCAACTAGCCAATTATCTCAACGAACATAAAGAAGTCGTATTTGGACTTGGTTTTTGTGGCACAGGATTAGGTATTTCATATGCTTTAAATAGACACGAACATATTAGAGCAGCTAGAATTACTAGTGTTGAAGATGCTAAATTATCTAAATTACATAATGATGCAAATGTATTAGTAATGGGTGGACGTATTACTGAATTTGAAGAAGCTAAAAAAATGCTAGATGCATATTTAGACACTCAATATGAAGGCGGAAGACATCAATCTAGAATTGACGAAATAGATAGATTTTAATATGTTTAACAAAAGTAAAAATAATAAAGATAAAAAATTTAAAAAGGACTATAAAAATAATTTAAAACAAAAAAGTTTTTACAAGAATATTAGCTTAAATAAAGAAAATAATTTTAGTATTTTAGGTAAAATTATTCGTTTTTTCTTAATTATAATTTTAAAAATAACAACTCCTAAAAATAGTTGAAAAAACAAAAATAAAACAAAAGAATTAATTGATAGAGCTTATAAAAAATATGTTAGCGAAGATTTAGTTTTTATTCCTTTGTCATTAGCTTTTTATTTTCTCATTTCTTTTGTGCCTATTATTACTATCTTGATAGTACTGTTATCTTTAATTCCTAATTATGATAGTTATTTTATTAATATTATTCTCAGTAGAATTATCCCTGGAATCAATGATGTAATTAATTTAAGTAATAGTTTTAAAAATACCACTTTACAAACCATTTCAATTATTTTATTACTGTTAACATCTTTATGAATTGCATCGGGAGGATTTGCCAAATGAGTTTATAGTCAAAATTATATTTATAAACATGAACAATTAGGTAATTTAATCACTAATCGCTTTAAAGGTTTTATTATTGTTATAGGTATTAGTTTATATTTATTTATTAGTATTTGTTTATATATTTGATTTTTTAAATTATTTAATTTAAAGGAAAATACTACTCAATTTGATACTGTTTTTTACTGTAGTTTTACTATATATTTATTTTTAATTTTATATTGTGGTATCACATTATTATATAAATTAACACCTAATTTTAAAAATCCTTTAAACATGATTTTTCCTGGTGCTTTAACAGCATCAATTCCTATTGCAATATTTATAATTATTTTTGGTTATTTATCTTCTTGGATTAATTATTCAAAATATGGAATTATTAGTACATTTATGTATATTGGATTATTTGTTTCTTTTTTAAGTTATTGTTTATTATTAGGAACTATTGTAAATGAAGCATATTATAAAACTTATCATTCAAGTTTTACTATTAAAAAAAATTATTGATTTACTTGAAATAAAAAGTATTAAAAAACTGTAATTTTCTTACAGTTTTTTAATATAAAATTTCTTTATAAGCTTTATATTTTAAATGGTATTTGTATATAAATTTATAAAATAATAAGGCTAAATTAATTGCTAAAATAGGTTCACCAATAATATTTAATAAATGTGTCAAAATTCATTCATTAATTGGTAATAGGCCTTTTATAGGGCTTATTTGATGGTGTAAATGTTGAGCACTTAAAACTAATATCAAATTTAAATTGCTTGCTAAAAAAGCTAATAATATAAAACCCCATATATTAATATATTTATCTAATTTTATTAATTTATAAAATAAGTAAATAATCATACTCATTAAAAACCTAGGCAATACAGAAATATCGATATATTGATATCTGATACTACCATACATATATGCAGCAATTAAAGAACTTAATCCAAAAGACAAACCACCTACTAAAAAACCTTTAAAACCTAAATGCACACCAGCAAGTACTACAAAAAAAGGTAAATAAGTTAAATTAATGCGTCCTAATATTGGAATATATCCTATATATACAACAAAACCAGAAATAATAAAAAAAGAAAAATAGACAGTTAAAAATACAATATCAATTGTTTTAATTTTATGTGTTTTTATTTTCATTTAATATGTAATTAAAGTTTGAACTTCTACATTATATTTTTGAAGTTTTTTTCTAGCTTCTAAATTTAATAACTCAATTAAAGTAACTATTTTAGTTGCTTTGGCGTTAGCTTGATGAATTAATTTTATAATGGCTTCAATTGTGCCCCCTGTTGCCAATACATCATCTATAATTGCAACAGTTTTATTTTGTATATCAATTTTTTGACTTAATTCTAATTGATTTTTTCCATATTCTAATATGTATTCTTGTTTTAAAGTAGGCTCAGGCATTTTTTTACTTTTTCTTATCATTACAAAAGGTTTGCTTAACATTGCTGCTATGGCAGCACCAAAAATAAAACCTCTTGATTCTGGAGCTACTATTACATCACAGTTAATTATTTCTTTGGCCATTGTTCAAATTGCATAATTAAAAGCTTGACCATTTGCTAATAATAATGAAATATCCTTAAAAATAATATTTTCTTTAGGAAAATCAGGTACATCAATAATAAATTTTTTTAAATTCATTTTATTTAACTTCTACATCTTCGTAAAATTCAAAAATATCATCAATCATAATATCGTTGTATTTTCTCAAATGCGTTCCAAAATCTTTACCATTACCTACTTCTTTAACTTCATTTTTTTCTCTTTGTAAAGTTTCGATAAATCCTTCGTGTATTAATTTTTTATTTCTATAAACTTTTACTTTGCAACCTAATTTAACTATTCCATCATTCATTATGCTACCAGCAATAATCCCCACTTTTGAAAATTTAAAAATTTTATCAACCCTAGCTGATCCAATAAGTTTTTCTTCATAAATAATTGTTTTTTTAGAATCTAATAATTTCTGAATTTCTTCCATTGCTTGATAAACAACACTATGCGACATCATTATTACATCTTGTTGTTTTGCTAATTGTTTAATAATTGAAGAAGGCTTGTTATTAAAGGTTAAAATAATAGCATTTGCCGCTTGTGCTAATAACAAATCTTTATTTGAAACTTGACCAGCCGAAGAACTAACAATATGCACCTTAACTTCTTCATTTTGTAAGTGTTTTAATGAATTTTCTAAAGCTTCTGCAGTTCCTTGTACATCTGATCTAATAATAATGTTAATAATTTTTTTGCCTTCTTCAATATTTTTCATTGCTTTATTAGATAAAATGCTGTTACGGTCCATTTGAGCTTTTTCATTTGCTAATTTTTTAGCCAATTTTTCATCAAAAACTCCAATAAATCTCTCACCAGCTTGTGGAGGATAATTCAAACCACTAATAATTACTGGAGTACCAGGAAGTCCTTTATTTATTTGTTGCATATTGGAAGGATCAATCATCATCTTAACTCTTCCATATGAAGCTCCTGCAATAATAAAATCACCTTTTTCTATAGTTCCATTTTCTACAATTAAAGTAGCTAAAGTACCAATTCCTCTGTCAATTTTACTTTCTATTATTGTGCCAAAAGGATATCTATTAGCATTTGCTTTTAAATCAAAAATATCGGTATGTAATAATATTTGTCCTAATAAATCATTAATTCCATCTCCTGTTAAAGCAGAACCATAAACAACAGGAACATCTCCACCGAATTCTTCTAATACAACATCATTTTCTAATAATTCTCTTTTAATTCTGTCAATATTTTTTGAAGGTTTATCCATTTTATTGACAAATACAATCATAGGAACGCTTGCGCTATGAGCGTGATTTATAGCTTCTTTTGTTTGTGGCATAACACCATCATCACAAGCAACAACAAGCACAATAATATCAGTTATTTTTGCACCTCTAGAGCGCATTTCTTTAAATGCCTCATGTCCGGGAGTGTCAATGAAAGTAATTTTTTCACCTTTATGTGTAGCTTGATAAGCGCCTGTATGTTGAGTAATACCAGAACTTTCAGTTTGTGTTACCTTGGTTTTTCTAATGTAATCAATTAAAGTAGTTTTACCGTGATCAACATGACCCATCACGGTTACTACAGGAGTTCTTTTTGTTAATTCTTCGGGTTTATCATCAAAAATAATGTTATTTAAAAAATTCCCCGCGTCAACATTTTCCTCTTTACGAAAATCTAACCCATAATCTAAACAAATTTCAGCAATTTGTTCTTCTTCTAAAATATGATTTATAGTAAATAATTGGCCTTTTAAAAAGAATTTTTTTAGAATATCATTAGTATTAACATTGATTTTTTTAGCTAAATCACTAACGCTCATTTTATTGGTAAAAATAAAAATTCCATCTTTAATTTCAGTTTTAATATTTAATAAACTATTTTTAATTTCTTGATCATTAGTTTTTCTTTTTAATTTACTCATTCTATTTGCTCCAATTCTTTATTAATTTTTTCGTATGTATCTCTAGTTACATTAGTTCTAAAAATTCTATTTAATCCTTTAAATTTGAGTATTTTTTCTCAATTCTCTTTAGTAGGATAAAAATATGCGCCACGTCCTTTAAGATTATTATTAAGATCTAACTGTATTTGATTCGTTGTTTTTTTATAATCAATTCTTATTAATAAATTGACAGGATAAATTTGATTTGTTATAAAACATTTTCTTTTTGTTAAGGTTTTTCTATCAGTCTTCATTTTCTAAATCAGATAAATCAATATCTGTATCCAATCCAAAATTAGTTAAATCAGTATCTATTTTAAATTCTTCAATTACTTTTTTTGCTTTTTTAAAGTTTTTTAAATCTTCTTTTATTTCTTCTGCAATTATTTCTTTTTGAACCTCTTCATCGTTATTATCTTGAATTGACATTTCTGCAGAATGTTGTTCAAACAACTCTTCAAAATTTAAATCATAATATTTATTATCATGTTCTTCTTCTAATTCAAATGCTGCAACATCTTTATCAAATGTGTCCATTGTTAAATTAAAATTATTAATATATTTATTATTTTTAAGTTTATTATTAACATTTTTCTTATTTATCTTATTTTTTGGAGAATTAAATGTTTCAAGAGTGGATTTATTATATATTAAATTTAATTCCTCAGCTTTTTCTATTGTTATAATATCTAAAAAAGTATTAGTAATTGCTGAAGCTAAAGAAGCATTAACACCTTTTTTACCTATAGCGTTAGTTAAATGTTCATTTTTAACAATTACATAATAATTTTTATTATTTTCGTCATTATTTTTTTTAACAACATCAACTATTTGTGCAGGAGATAACGCATTAATAATAAAAGTTTTTATATCATCGCTGTATTCTATAATATCAATTCTTTCATCTTCTAATTTACTTCTTAAAGAATTAATTCTTTGACTCTGAATTCCAATAATAGCTCCATGAAGATCAAAGTCTAAATTAGTATTAGTTGATTTTTTTAAAGCTATTTTTGTTCTTTCACCCGGTTGTCTTTGAATTTTATAAATTTCTATCAAACCTTCATTAATTTCAGGAATACTTTCATTCAAAACTTTTTTTACAATTATTGGAGAATCTAAGGATACAATTATTTGATTTAATTTAGCATCCTCTTCCACTTTTTCTACAATAACTTCAATTTTTTCTCCTCTTTTAATATTTTTCTTTTCACTCATTATTGATTTAGGTAAAAAACCAGTTACATTTAAACCTTGTTGATCCTTAATTACAACATTTCAATGACCTTTATCTGTTTTAGTAACAAATTCAGCTATTACCTTAGTTCCAACTAACATTGAATATTTTTCAAAAACAGTTCTTTTCTCTAATAATTTAATACCTTGAATTATTGAAAGAAAAATAATTTTCAAAATTTGTTTAATATTAGTATCTTTTGAATTTGTTAATCAACTAAAATCAATTGGAGCTTTAATTAAATCATTAACTTGAATATTAGGATTATAAATTTTCGCTTCATTTAAAGGAATATTATAAATTCTTGTTTCAGGATTTTCATTTAAATCTTTTAAAGTATCTTCATCATCCTCAACTACTGTAACATTCAAATTATAAAGTTTTGCAACTTTATTTTTTTTGTCTAATTCAAAAACCATATCTGCATCTTGATCTAATTTTTTGCGTATTATTTTAGTTGTTTCAGCATTAAATACTTCTACTATTTTATCTAAAGGCAAATTATGATTTAAACTATACTCTGTAATAACTTTATAAAATTGTTTTTCTTGTGCTAAATGTTTGCTATCTGTTTTTAATGCCATAAATACCTCTTAAAATTTAATATGTTTTTTTATTTTACTTATATTATTAATTTTAATCCCTTGTTTTCTCAATTGACCTTTATTATTCCATTTGATAACAATGTTTTCTCTGTCTTTGAAAATTAAATGTCCTATAAATTTCATTTTTTTATTTACAGAAGTTAATAATTGTACTTCAATGAATTCATTTAATAATTGATCTAATTCTTCAATTTCATATTCCGTTTTTTTACCTTTAGTGGAAACTGATAAATAATCAAAATTCAAATTAGAAGAATAATTTAAATCTAAAAATATATTAATTTCAGAAGTAAATTGTTCTACTGTCAAATAATCATTTGTATCAAGAATTACATCCAGTAATAACATATTATCTTGTCTTATAATTTTGCAACTATAAATAATTTCACCAAATTTTTCTTTTAGAATTAAGAATCAGTTCATTATACTCCTTATAAAACGAAAGAGTTGCACAACTGCAACTCTTTAAAAAGAGATTGATTAATATATAATATAAGTATATACAAAAATAAATGAATTAATATTTTTTTATATGTTTTTTTATATGTTTAACAGTAAAATAATTACTTAAATATTCATTAAAATAACTGATTTTAAAATTATCAAATTCAAATTGTTTTAAATTGTTTGTATTTAAATTAGTAAACAAATAAGAATTTTCAAATTTATTATTTAAAATTAAATAAATTTCATTATGTTTTTTGTTCAATGAACATATTACATCATTAAATGTTTTTGATTTAGTTAAAAATGGTAATGTTTCTCAAAGCAGTGTTTTTTTAAATTTTCAAATTTGTTGATAAGTTGAATCAATAATTAAATGAAAAATAAAAGTAAATTTACCATCTTTATAATAGGCTAAATGTTTAAAATCATTTTTTGTAATTTTAGATATAAATAAATTTGAATATTTATTTTTTAAATACAAAAAATCCTTTCAATATAAAGAAAAATATAAATTATGTTCACTTATAAATTTACTCGATTGAATGATTGAATAAGAATAAGGACTTAAATATAAATTAATTTTTTCTTTTTGACATATATTAATTAATTTTATAACATAATTTTGAATTTGTGTATTCTTCATCTTTCATCTATTAATTATATAAAGAATGTCTTATTTCATAATATAATTAACATAATTGTTTAGGAGGAAAATTATGGCTAGAAAAGAAACATTTTTTGAACGTTTAACGAAAAAAAACGCCGCCCATTTAGAAGAACAAACTATTATTAAAAAACCAAAAAGAAAAAGTAAAACGATTATCATTTTAAGCTCTATACTTACGACAATAGCAATTGTTGGTATAACTGTTCCTTTGGCTGTTACTGGTTCAATAACTAAAACTAATGATCCATTAGGTAAAAATCAAAATGTATATACTTTTGTTTCGCCTGAAAATAAAACTTCAATCGGTTTTAACATAGGCGAAATTGAAACATTTAATGAATCAAACAACACTAATAATTTTCAACAACAATTAAGTGAACTAAATAAACAAATTATTTATTATCTTTATAACCAAGAAGTTGAAGCATCTAAAGAATATGAAGAATTATATAATTCATCATTAAAACAAGGTGAAAATAAAAAAGATGATTTACGTCTAAAAACAATTGATGAATTAAAAGAACAATATTCAAACGAATTAGAAGATACAAGACAAAATTTAATTAAACGTTATGGTTTTGCTAATTGAGAAACTCAATATAATCAAGTTTTAATTAATAATTATGATAATGCTACCAATACAGAAGAAGCCATTAATAATGCTGTTTTTAAACATATTAAAAACGATGCACTAAGACGTTTTAGATTATCAACAATTTCTATTAAAGATTTGATTGAAAGAACAGCTAACACTGATATTAAAATAGGCAATAAAAATATTAAAAAAGGTGAAAAGGTTTTTGATTGATTAAAACAAATTACTGACAATAATTTTGAAGGTAATTACTTTAAAATTAATAATGAATATATTTCTTTTATGACAGAAAGTTTTATTCCTTCTAAAAAAGATGCTAAATCTTTTATTGAATATTATTTAAAAAATGATAATCCATATTTATTTTCTCAATTTACGCTTCCAGGTATTGCAAAAGTTAAAAACACTGATAATTGAACAGTTGATAAGAATTCATTAAAAACGCTTTTATTCGCTTGACCAATTAACAATAATGAAGAAAATGAATTTAAATTTAGTTATCAAAAAGTTCAAGAAATGTTTAAACCATTTAATCAATATGCAAATATCTTAACTTTATCTACTAATAATAATTTACCAACAGAAGCTAAAGTTTATAATGATTTATTACAAAAATTATCACTTGATGATAATACTATAAAACAAAATTTTGGTACTTCAGGAATTGTATCACTATCAACATTATTTAATGATAATGATGATGCTTTAAAGGCATTTCTTTCAATTAAAGATATTATTTTGGGAAACACTGAAATAAAAGAAATTGATTTATTTGCTTTGTTTGACACAATTCAAGAAACAATTACTAAAGAATTTAATATATTAAAACCAGACTTTTCTAATGCTAAAACTTTCGATCAAAAGAAAGAACAAATTACTAAATACAATTCTGCGCTACAAAATATTTTTGACAAAGCCAATGAAAATACTAAAGAAGGCTTATATGATCAAAAATATTCAGAATTAATAACTCCTCTTTTCGAAAAAACTTTTAATATTGGAAAAGAAAAAGAAGGTAACAAACAATTATTTACTTTTTATAAATTAAAAAATACTAATTATTATCTCTTATTAACAACTAAAGGTATTTCAATAATAGATATACAAAATTTATTTTCAGATCAAACTAACTTAAATAAACAGATAAATTTATTTATACAAATGATTAAAAATGATTACATTTTAAACAATAAATATAACAATTTAACCGGAGTAAAATATAATACTTTAAACGTAATTAATCAATCTTTAACTAATGAAAATTATATTAATTCTGTTTTATTAAATGATGATGAGTTTATTAATTATTTACAAACAAAAATAAATATTTTTCACCCACAATATAATTCTCTTAATGGTCAGCAGAATCCAAAATATAGCATAGATGATATAAATTTATTAAAAGAAAATAATCTTAAAACCTTAAATGCAAAGAATTATGAAACATCTTTAACTATTACAGAAAATATTAGCAAATGAATGAAAACAAGAGCACAAAATGGTGCTGATGAATATTTTGAATTAAAAAATAATAAAATCTACTTTACATATAATAATGATAATTATAATCAAACTGCTGAACAAAAATTAAATACTAAATTTTTAGAGTTATTAAAAATTTTTCAAAATAGATAAAGGAGGCCAATCGATGAAAATAAATTGAAAAAAAATATTTTTATTCTCTTCTGTTTTTTCATTACCTTTAATAACTTTTTCATGTATTAAAACTGTTGATTCAGTAAGTAAAATAAAACAAGATAGAATATTAAGTGATAAAATTACATTACAAAAAATAGAACAAGATTGATTAAATTTGACTATTGCGCATTTATATAATATTGATTTGACTATAAATGATTGGGAAAATGAATTAAAAAATAATTTACAAAAAATTTCAGAGGAACTTTTTAATGATGCCTATAAAGCATTCCAAATTTACTCAGAAGATAAACTAAATAATGATAGTAATTTTTTCATTAAACATAACATTGAATTAATTAAACAAACCAATATTTTTAACGAAAAAACTCAAAAAGAATTTAACATTTTAAATCAAAAAACTGTACCAGGAGAAATACCTAATCAAGAAATTTTTAATATTTATTGAGCTAATATTCAAAGTAATATAAGAAATGAAATAAGTAAAATGTTATTAGTTTATAAATATTTAACAATTAATAATGAAAATCAAATAAGTAAAATTGATACAACTTTTAAAAAAGATAATACTTTAGAGGTTAGTTTAGATGCTTATTTCTTAAATAAATATGCATTAGATAAAAAAATAGCTCAAATTTGACAAAAAAATCAATCGCAAGCTATTAGTGATGATGATTTCTTTTTACAAGGATTTGGTTTAATAGCTAATTCAAACGATTTTAACAATTTTTTAAAAAATACTGAAGAATTTAACAAAATGTTATCGGAAAACAGCCTTCAAAAATTAACAAATAATATTTATGATATTGAATTAAGGGGTTATTCTGGTTTTAAAGAAAATATAACTAATTATAATTTACTCTGATCATATGAAGATTTATCCAAAATTAATTTAAATGAAGGTGTAACATATAATTTATCTGGTTTTTATAATCCTGTTACTAAAAAATTAATTCCTAATATAAATGCCGAAAATCCTTATTCCCCATACCAAAATGAAACTGACACTGCAAACAAAGCAATAATAGTTTATCTCAACCAAATAACACCTATTGCTGAAAGTGAAAAAACAACATTGGTAAAGGCTACAAATAATCAGGAAACTGAAGACAAAATTTTATTATCTTTCAAAAATACACCTTATGCTCAAAAAATGGATATTTTAAGTTATATTTTTTCTACTATTGATAATTCTCTCTATACTAAGGCTCAAGAAGCTTTTAGCAAGTTAGGTTATAAAATTAAGTTAAATAAAAATATTAATTCAACCTTAACAGAAAATATCAAAGAAAAAGTTTTTATTGAGGTGGAATAAAAATGGAAAAAAGTATTTTTAGTAAAATAATTGATCGTGAAATAGAATCGAAAATACTATATGAAGATGATATTTGTATAGCTATTTATGATGCTTTTCCATTTAGAGAAGGCCATTTTTTAGTTATCCCAAAAAAACCTAGTAAAAATATTACTGAAATGGATGATGAAACTACAAAACATCTTTTTGTAATTGTTAAAAAATTAGCAAAAGAGCATATTTTGGATAAAAATATTCCTGGTTTTAAAATATTAATTAATACTAATGAAATAGCGGATCAAACAGTTTTTCATACTCATGTTCATGTTATTCCAGTTAAAGAAAAAATAAAACCAATGGAATAAAATAAATAAAAAATATCTTTAATTAAAGATATTTTTTATTTACCAAATTTTACACTTTCTATATTTTCTTTAGTTGGATTTTTTACAACATAAGTACCTGCTACGCACGCATCTGCTCCTGCTTTAAAACATTGTGGACCTGTTATATTGTTTATACCACCATCAACTTGAATTAAATAAGTATAATTATTTTCTAGTCTTAATTGTTTTAATTCTTTAATTTTATTAATAGAATCATCAATAAATTTTTGTCCTCCTGCTCCTGGTTCTACGGACATAACTAATAATAGTCTTAAATAAGGTAAAAATTTTTTTATTTCACTTACTGGAGTTTTAGGTTTAATAGCCATTCCTAAACTTAAATTATGTATATTGTTTATCAAATATTCCAATAAAATTTCTTTATCTTTTACAGCTTCGTAATGAAAAGTTAGAATATCTCCAACGTTCTTATAACTTTCTATAATATCTAAAGGATCTTCAATCATTAAATGTATATCTTTAAAGTGTTGAGAAGCATTAGAATTAATATTTTCTAATTCATGAAATTCAATAGCTGTATTAGGAACAAATTGTCCGTCCATAACATCATAATGTATTCAAGTAACACCTTGTGATAAAAGTGTTTTTACCATATTTAATCTTTCTTCAGGATTAACATTTAATATTGAGGGAGTTACATATTTATTATTTTTCATTTTTTATTATCTCCATTAGTAATTTTACATAATTATCATATCTAAATTGAGGAATCAATTTATTAATATTTAATTTAATATTACAAAAATTTTCGGGTTCGTTATAATGCAAACATCATTTAAATTTGCATTTTTTAGATAATTCTCTAAATTGTTTAAATGATTTTGATAATTCTTCTTGAGTCATTTTAATGTCTAAAGCTGAAAAACCAGGAGTATCTATTAATTTACCTTCGTAAATATCATAAATTTTAGTTATTCTTGTGGTATGTTTGCCTCTATTAGCTTTTTTACTTATTTCTTGTGTTTCTAGGTTTAAATTTAAAATTTTATTAATAATAGTAGTTTTGCCAACACCACTTTGACCCATAAAAGAACAAGTATTGCTTTTAAAAATTGTTTTAATCATCTCTAAATCATTATTTTCAAAATTGTTTAATAAATAAACTCGATAGCCTAAATTTATATAATTATCAATTTCATCAGTTCAACCCAAATCTTTTTTAGTAAAAAAAAGAATAGGTTCAATATTTTTGTTTTCAATTAAAGCTAAATATTTATCAACTAAAAAAGAATTAAAATCTGGGTTTTTTATTGACATTACAACTATTATATGATCAATATTGGCCACTTTAGGTCTTATAAAACTATTTTTTCGTTCATAAATATTTCAAATATGTTTATTTTCTACAAAATCTACATAATCACCAACCAAAGGTATAACACCTAAATACCTGAATGTGCCAGCAGCAGGCAAAAGATGAAAATTATTATTTTCATCTTTTATTGTATATTTACCTGCGTTTATTGAATAAATTTGACCTCTCATTTACACCGCCGTTGCAATTATTATAATTGTTAAAATCATTATAAAAAACGTTATTATTAAACTTATTCATAAAAACTTTTTAGAATTTAAAATATCAGAAAATGATCTTTTTATTCTAATTTTTTTATAATCTAAAGGTTTTTCATTATATCTTTCTATATTTAAACAAGTTTTTAAATCTTTCGCAAGATTTGTCATATTTAAGTATCTTTTATTTGGGTCTTTAGCTGTTGCTCTAATAATTATGTTAATCATTGCTTGGGGAATATTAAGAATTTTAGCTAAATTAGGTAAAGAAGCAAATTTATGTTTATTAATAGTTTCTTCGTAAGTTGCGCCTTTAAAAGGATACTCCATAGTTAACATTTCATATATTAAAACGCCTAAAGCATATATATCACTTTGTCTAGTAGGAACTGATTTTGCAACACAAATTTCAGGAGCCATATAATAAATTGAACCTACTAATTTGGTTTCCTGTGTAAATCTTTGACTCTCATCGGTTAAAGCTAGTCCAAAATCAATTATTTTTATATTTTTATCTTTAGTTATCATTATATTGTTACTTTTTATATCACGATGAATTATTCCACATGTATGTAATTCTTGTAAACCTTCAGCAATTTGAATAGCATAATTTCTTACAATTTTAGGATTAATTTTACCTTCTGCTAAACGATTTTTTAAACTAACTCCATCAACAAATTCCATCACTATATATTGTTCTTTTTCATCAAAAAAAGACTCAATATATCTTGCTACATAATTGGATTTAATTTTTTTATAAATTTTTATTTCTTGTTCAAAACGTTTTTTATTTTGTTCATAATTACTAGTGTCACTATTAAAAGCATATTTTAAGGCATAAAAAGTATCACTTTTATCATCTAATTCTTGAATTTTATAAACTTTTGAAAAACCGCCAGAATCAATTTCACTAATAACTTTGTATTTTTTGTAAATGTTACTATCGTTTAAAATTTCAAAAGCCATTTTTACTCCAAATCAATTATGCCTATTGTTAAATTATCATCAGAAAAATTATTTATGGCCTCATTAATCATTAATTCACAAATCATTTCTGGTTCTTTATTTAAATTTAAAATAGTTTCCATCATGGAATGATTTAAAAATGAATGAATACCATCGGAAGTAGCTATTATTTTTTTTATTAAATGGATACTTTCTCCTAAATCAAAAATTTCCATTTTAGTTTTTTTTGTTGGTCCTAAAGCAGATGTTAATGCTCTTCAACGAGGAAATTTTTTTGCTTCAGTTATTTTATAATTATCTTCATAAATTAACTTATTTAAAATATTATGATCTTTGGTAATTTGTTCTAAAATACCATTATTTTTAAGTGCGTAAATTCTAGAATCACCGATATTAAAAACTATAAAAATATTTTCTTCATTATTAAATAAAACACCTGTTAAAGTCGTGCCCATATCTAATTTAGCTTCATCATTATTAGCTATTTTTTTCATTTCATTTTTAACATTTTTAATAGTATTACTCAATCAGGAGATTAAATTATTCTTTTCTATTATTAAAGGAAACAATTTATAAAAAGCATCCTTAAAAACATTTAAAGTAATTGTAGAAGCTAATGAACCACCAAAATGCCCACCCATGCCATCACATAAAATCATTAAAATAAAATTATTATTAGTGAATATATCAATACAATCTTGATTTTCTAATCTTTTTATTCCTATATTAGTTAATTTCGCTGTTTGCATCGTTAATTTCTTTAAGTATTAAATTTCTAATTTCTAAAGCTGCTCGTTCTGGTATATCATTAATTATTTGATTTTTAAAGTATTTTTTTTCTTCTAATTCTTCTCTTGCTTTTAACAAACGAGATTCGATAGCTTCGTTAGTTTCTGTATTTCTATTTCAAATACGGCTTTTTAAATCTTCAAACGATGGAGGGGAAACAAAAAAAGTTATAATATTGTATTTTTTTTCTATATTTGGAATGGCTAAAATTTGTTTAGCTCCGTGAGTTTCAATTTCTAAAAATGGAATATTATTTGCATTATGTATTCTTTCAATTTCAGAATAAAGAGTGCCATAAAAATTATCAAAATGAAAACTATATTCTAATAATTCATTTTTATTAATTTTTTCTTTAAAATTATCCTTGCTTATAAAAAAATAATTTACTCCGTCAATTTCACCTTGTCTAGGTTTTCTTGTTGTTGCTGATACTGAAAATGCTAATCTTAAATCATCATACTTAAATAAAAAATTTTCAATTGTTCCTTTACCCACTCCTGAAGGTCCAGTAAAAATAACAATTGGTTTTAATTTTTTATGCATCTTGCCCCCGAGTTATGAATAATATTTTATTAATTATAAAATATTTAATTAAAATTAATATACATTTATAATTAGTATAGTATATATAATTATATTATTAATTCAGGAGGATAAATGACTGCTATAACTATTATTTTAGTCTTACTAGGTTTAGTTATTATTATTGTTTCATTATTAATGTCCCCTGAATCTAACGCTTTTTCTGGTGCATTAGTTGAATCTGGTGATTTAGAATTGTTTAAAACCTCTAAAGAAAGAGGTATTAAAAAAGTTCTTAAATATACAATGCTTATTGGTGGAATTTTTTTAATTGTATTCACTATCGCTTTAAGAATCTTGATGCAATAAAGAAAAATTTTCTTTATTGTTTTTTTATTTATAATCATCAACGAAAGGACATAATAAATAAAATGTTAGATAAAATTGCTATTTACAAATTAATAGTTAAATATTCTCCTATTAGTTTTATTGAACTAGCTAAAAAAGCACATATCAAAATAATAGATAATAAAAATTTAACTAAATTACTTAATGATTGAATTAAAGAAAATAAATTAATTATTACTAGTAAAGGTAATTATATACCAATTAAACATATTAAAACTGTTGTTGGAGAATTAAAATATGTTAATGAAGGCAAATTTGCTTTTGTTGATATTTTTAATGAGAACAATGAAGTTATTGAAAGTATTTTTGTATCTAAAAATGATTTTAATAATGCTTTACCAAATGATACTGTACAAGTATCAGTTTATCAATATTTTAATGATGAAAAAAAATATGGAAAAGTGGAAAAAATTATTAATGTTCAAACAAAATATTTAACTGGAATAATTAATTTTTCTAAAAATAGATTTCTTTTTGAGCCTATAAATAAGATGTATTCAATGTTTTCTTTTCAATTTAAACAAAATAATTTAGTAATTAATGAACAAGATATAATAAAAGCACAAATAGTTAAAAAAAATAAAAATATTTTGATCATTGAACCAATAAAAATTATTTCAAACTCAAAAGACCCTATGGCTTTTGTAGAAGCATATAATAACGAAAATAATGTTCCAAATACTTTTCCTGAAGAAGTTTTATTACATAGTCAACTTATTGATGATGAAATAGATATAAAAGATTTAAAAAATAGAGTTGATTTAAGAGATAAACTAATAGTTACGATTGATGGAGAAAATACAAAAGATTTTGACGATGCAATAAGTGTTAAAAAAATTAATGACAATTTATTTGAATTAAATGTTCATATTGCTGATGTAGCATATTATGTTAAAGAAAATGATCCTATTGATAATGAAGCACTTAAAAGAGGCACTTCAATTTATTTAGTAAATAAAGTTATACCTATGTTACCTGAGAAATTATCAAATGGTATTTGCTCATTAAATCCTAATGTTGATAGATATACTTTAACTGTATCAATGCAAATTAATAAATCAGGACAAACTATAGATAAAAAAATATTTGCTTCAGTAATAAATTCTAAATATAGATTAACATATCAAAAGGTTAATGATTATTTAAATAAAAATATATTATTCGAAGATAAACAACTTAATTTAATGTTAAATGAAGCCATAGAATTATCAAAAATACTTACTGAATATAAAAAAGAACAAGGTTATATTGATTTAGAAATTAATGAACCAATAATAAAAACTGATGAAAATGGCAAAGTAATTGATATTTGTATAAAAAATTCAGGCTTTTCTGAAACAATGATAGAAAATTTTATGGTTAAGGCTAATGAAGCAGTTGCTGAATATTTAACAGATTTAAAAATTCCTTTTTTATATAGAATTCACGATCAACCTAATGAAGAAAAAATATTATATTTTGAAAATGTTTTAGATCAATTAAATATTAACTATAGTATTGATAAAAATAATATTACTCCACTTAATTTTCAAAATATTATTGAAAATATTAAAAAACAAAGAAACGATGAATTTATTAAAACATTATTTTTAAGAACTATGTCTAAGGCTATTTATTCAAAAGATAACATAGGACATTTTGGTTTAGCAAATAAATTTTATTGTCATTTTACTAGTCCAATCAGAAGATATCCTGATTTAATTGTCCATCGAGCATTACGTGAAATAGTGTTTCAAAATAATATTGATAAAAATGAATATCTAAAAAAATTAGATTCAATTGCTAAATTAAATAATGATTCTGAAAAATTTGCACTTGAAACTGAAAGAAATACAAATGATTTAAAATTTGCTGAATACTGAGAAAATAAAATAGGTCAAATTCATGTTGGACAAGTAATTTCTTTAATGCCATTCGGTATATTTGTTCAATTTGAAAACAAAACTGATGCAATGATTCATATAACTAATATGTGTGATAACGAATATAAATTAAATGATAATAAAACTGAATTTGTATCGCAAAATAGAAAAATAAAATTAGGTGATTATGTAAAAGTAATCATTAGTTCAGCGGATAAAAAAACTGGTAAAATAGATGGTATTCTTTTTGAATGTCAAATGATAAGGACGAAAAATAATGAATAAAGATAAATTAATAAAAAATTCTTTAGGTTTTGATTCAGATTTATTTATTTACCAAGATAAAGAAATGTTTAATTATTCAGTTGATACCATCTTACTTGCTAATTTTGTTTTTATTAATCAAAAAATAAAAAATATTTTAGAAATAGGTACTAATAATGCTGCGTTAGCAATTTTTTTATCTGAAAGAGATGACAAATTAAAAATAGATGCTTTAGAAATACAAACAAAAGCAGTAGATATAGCAAAAATTAACATTGATTTAAATAAAAAAAATAATCAAATTAAACTAATAAATGATGATTTTAATGATTTTTGAAGAAAAAAAAGTAAATTAAATGATTATAAATATCATTCAATAGTATGTAATCCTCCTTTTTATCCTATTTCAAAAATTAAATTGGGAAAGAAAATTAGTCAGGAAAAATTAATTGCAACACATGAAATAAAATTAAATTTAGAACAAATTATTCAAGGATCATCAAAAATAATTGAACAAAAAGGATATTTGACAATGGTAATACCTGTTGAAAGATTAGTTGATTGTTTTTGTTTAATGAGAAAATACCATTTTGAACCTAAAAGAACACAATTTATTATTCCTAGAATTAATGATAAACCTAAATTAGTTTTAATTGAAGCGAGATATCAAGCTGGTTGAGGCATTCATTTTTTACCTAATTTATATTTACATGATTCTGATAATAAAGATTTACATGAATATAGAAATGAAATTAAAAAATTATATAAACCTATAAAAAGAAAGGAAAATGATGAATAAAAAAACTTTTTATATCACAACTCCTATTTATTATGCATCTGGACCTTTGCATATAGGCCATTTATATTGTACAATTTTAGCTTGAACAATAGCCAATTACAAAAGAACACAAGATTATGACGTTAAATTTTTAACCGGTAGTGATGAACATGGTCAAAAAATTGCAACAAAAGCTGCTCAATCTAATCAAGAACCAAAAATTTTTGTAGATAATTTAGTTACTTCCTATAAACAAATGTGAAAAGATTGAAATATAGAATATGATTTTTTTTCTAGAACAACTAATAAAAAACATGAAAAATTAGTCAAAAATGTTTTTTCTTGAATGTTAAAAAATAATTATATATACAAAGCAAAATATGAAGGTTTATATTCAATAAATGATGAAGAGTATTTAGCAAAAAATCAAGCTGATTATAAAGATGGTGAATATTATCATCCTGTTTCAGGTCATAAATTAATTAAAATGAGTGAAGATAGTTACTTTTTTAATATGAAAAAAATGCAAAATTGATGAATGCAATATATTAAAGATAATCCTAATTTTTTAAAACCACAAAAAATTGTGAATGAATTAATCAATAATTTTATTAGCGAAGGATTAGATGATTTATCTATAACTAGAACAAATGTTAAATGAGCAGTATCAATTAATGAAGAGCCAGAACATACTTTATATGTATGATTAGATGCTTTATTTAATTATATAAGTGCTTTAGGATATGATCTTGATAACCCAGATGAAAATTATTTAAAATATTGAAAAAATGGAGACGAAATAGTACATATTTTAGGAAAAGAAATTGCTCGTTTTCACTTTATTTACTGACCAATATTTCTCGAATCTATGCAATTAAAACAACCAACACATATTATTAGTCATGGATTATTAAGAGATAAAAATGGCAGAAAAATGTCAAAATCATTAAATAATGTTATAGCTCCTGAATATTTATTAAATAAATATCATGATGAGTTAATTAAATATTATTTTACAAGCCAAATAATATTTGGTGAAGATGGCAATTTTAGTGAAGAACATCTCATTAAAATAATAAATTCTGATTTAGTTAATAATTATGGTAATTTGATTTCTCGTACTATTAAAATGGTTAATAATAGTTTTGTTAATGGAATGATTTATATTAATTCAGATGACAAATTAAACCAAGAATTAGATAATAAATTATTAGAATTTGATTCTTTATTTACTAGTTTAATGAATAATTATAAGATTGATAAAGCTTTAAAAGAAGCAATCAATTTAAGTGACTATTTAAATAAATATATCGATAAAACACAACCTTGAACTTTAACTAATGAATTAGATAAATTAGAACAAATTTTAATAAGATTATTAAATGGAATTTATACTGTTTCATACGCTTTACAAATTTGTATGCCTAGAAAAATGCAAGAAGTAGCTGAAATTTTAAATTGTTCTTCATTTAAAAAAGAAGAATTAAATGATTTTACTAAATTTAATCTGAAAAAAATAGAATCTAAATATTTATTTTTAAATAGAATTAAATAGGAGAAATATGATTTGTGTAGTATATAAAGAATTAAAAATTAATGTAGAAAAGAAAAAAGAATTTCAACAAAATATTTTAAGTGCTATTTATGAACATAAAAAGCAAGAATTAAATCTTTCAATAGATGGTTTTTGGAAAGATTTACATACTTTTGTGATTATAGAAAGATGAAGCACAAAAGATGATTATGAAAAATTTGTTGCTTCTGAAATTTATAAAAATGTAAATAAATCTATTATCCAATATACTATAAATAAACCTTATGTAAAAAAATATGAAACTTCAATTTAATTTAATAAATAAAAAAACAGAATTTGATAATGAATAAATCCAAAAGCTATATATAAATAACTTTGGAAAATCATTATAATTATTCTGTTTTTTTACTATTTTCTTCTATACTTATATTATTTATTATAGTTTGTGATTCTGTTATTAATTCATCTAAAGTATAGTCGTTTTTTATTATTTCTTTTTCTTCTTCTTTTTTAGGTAATTTTAGATTTTTGGCTATATATTCAATTTCTTCTGCAACAATTGTTTCTTTATCTAATAAAGCTGTTTTAATAAGTTCTAACAATTCTTTATTTGCTTTTATAACTTCCATAGCTTTATTTTCAGCTTCTAACATTATTTTTCTTACTTCTATATCTATTTCATGACCTATTTGTGCTGAAAAACCAGATGATTTTAAATAATCTCTTCCTAAAAAAGGTGATCCCTCATCTTTTTCAAATTGTATTGGTCCTAAATTAGACATACCTCATTCAGTAACCATTTTTCTTGCTATTTTAGTTGCTTTAGAAATATCATCACTTGCACCTGTGGAAACATTATCATCACCATAAATAATTCTTTCCGCTGCTCTACCGCCCATAAAACTTGTTATCATAGCTATAAGTTCTGTTTTAGACATATTGTATTTTTCTTCTTCTGGTGTCATTAAATTATATCCGCCAGCTTGACCTCTTGGAATAATAGTAATTTTTTGTACTTTATTCCCTCCTGGTATTTTAATACCTACAACAGCATGACCTGCTTCGTGATAAGCAATCATAGTTAATTCTTCTTTTGTAATTACTCTATTTTTTTTGGCAGGTCCAGACATTACTCTATCAATTGCTTCATCAATATCATCTAATTGAATAATATCTTTATTGTTTCTAACAGCTAAAAGTGAAGCTTCATTTATAACATTTTCCAATTGTGCACCAGAAAAACCAGGAGTTCTTTTAGCCACTTGAGCTAAATTAATATTTGGTGCTAAACGTTTGCCTTTTGCATGTAATTGTAAAATTTCTTGTCTTTCTTTTACATCAGGTAAACCTACAGTTATAGTTCTATCAAAACGACCTGGTCTTGTTAATGCAGGATCTAAAACATCTGTTCTATTTGTTGCGGCGAAAAATAATATACCATTATTTTCCTTCATTCCGTCCATTTCAACTAATAATTGATTAAGTGTTTGTTCACGTTCATCATGTCCGCCACCCAATCCTGCGCCTCTAGTTCTACCTATTGCATCTAATTCATCTATAAAAATAATTGCTGGGGCATTTTTTCTCGCCTCTTCTACAACACTTCTTACTCTTTTTGCACCTAATCCAACAAACATTTCAACAAAATTTGAAGCTGAAATAAAATAAAATGGTACATTAGCTTCGCCTGCTGTTGCTTTAGCTAATAATGTTTTACCCGTTCCTGGAGGCCCACCTAACAGTACTCCATGAGGCATTCTTGCTCCTGCATTTTGATATTTTTTAGGGTTTTTTAAATAATCTACTATTTCTTCTATTTCTTCAATTGCTTCTTTATTACCAGCTATATCTTTAAAAGTTTTATCACTTTTAATTTTTTGAGCTGGATTTTTTTCTTCTCCTACTACACCACCCATCATGTTCATACTTTTTTTCATCATTGATCTATAAAGTAATCACATTAAAACAAAGAATATTAAAGTTGGAAGTAATGAAAATAATAAACTTTGTCAAATTGATGTTTCTTTATAAGGTAAAATAGTGAAATTAATTTGAGAAACTGTACCATTACTTAAAGTAGAAGCCATATTTAAAACTTTAAAGTATGATGTTGTTGTTGGCAAATTAAGCAATTCAGCTACACTTTGATTTTGTCCTATCAATGTCCAATCATTTATAGAATTATTTGTAGAACCAATTAAATTAGAAAATAATTGACCTACATAAGCAACTTTTGTAACTGGAATTTGCCCTTCTCCTACAAGTGTATATTTTATTGTTCCTAAATGTCAATCAACAGTAACATTTTGAAAATAAATATTATCATTAGTACTTTGAATAGCATTATAAAAATCTGCATCAAATATATTTCTGTTTACTATTGTTTCAGAATTATTTTGTCTAACAATAAAATATACTACTATTGCAATAATTGCACTAAGTAATAAAATCATAAATAATAATGAATTTTTTTTCCTCAAAGCAAAATCCTCCTTTGAATCATTTATTTTATAATTAATATTAATTATAAACAATAATTAATTTTAAAAAATTTAAAAGATTAGTTAAAAATTAATTTACCTTTAACTTTATATAAATAATTTTTATTATCAATTTTATAATTACTTGTTCTATTTTGTGATTCTATAAATTGAATTATTGATACTATTTTTTTGCTTGAAATTTTTAAATTTGTGAATTTTGTATTAAGTAACTTAAAAATTAAATTTTTTTTAAAAAATAAATTAACAAAAACATTTTGGTCAAAACTTGTTCTTTCTCAAATTAAATATTCTTTGTCTATTTTTTTTTGTGTTTTAATATTTATTTTATTTTTCTTTTTAATTATTTTTATTAATTTATTTTTTTCTTTATCTAATTTGTCTAAATAATTAACTCTTGTTATGTTTCTTGTAAATATTGTTTGATAATTTGTATAATCCAAAGCAAAATCTATATTCTTCTTAGCACATATTTGCATTATTTGATTTTTAAAATATTTTTTAATAAAAGGTCTACATATTAACATTTCTTTGTAAAAACTTTTAGTTTTTATTCCATAAAATAATGGTTTTCTATTAGATTCTTTTTGAATTGTGAAAGTTTCTAAAAAATCGTCTTTATGGTGAGCTAAGAATAAACAATCTATATTATTTTCAAAATAGATTTTCCTAAAAAAATCGTACCTATCATTTCTTGCTTGATTTTCAAAATTTCCTATTTTATAGTTTAAATCTTCTTTATAAAAAATATTTTTAACAAATAAAGAAATATTTTTTTTGTTACAAAATTCTCTAACTATTTCAACATCTTTATTTGAATTGTCACGAAAATTATAATTTATGGTGGCTACGTATATTTTTTTATTATTATATTTTTTTAATAATAAATTTAATAGCAACATAGAATCTGGCCCACCACTAACAGCAACTAAAATATTTTTATTTCTTTTTATTAACATTAAATTTTTCCATAACAATTTTTATATCATTAAATGCAAAAGAAAGTGCCGCACCCGCTGCAATTTCAATAATATTTTGCAATTTTTCTAATTCTTCTTTTTTAAAATTTTGCAAAACATAATCTTTTAAAGCTATATTAAAATCTCTTCCAATTCCTATTCTCAAGCGTTTGAAATCATTGTTTGGAAACTTTTTTATTATACTTTCTATGCCGTTGTGACCAGCTGAAGAACCACTTATTTTAATTTGTGCATTTCCAATTTCAAAATCTTTTTCATCATGTATAACCATTATATCTGCAGGATTAATTTTGTAAAATTTGGAAATATTATATATAAACTCTCCTGAATTATTCATAAAAGTTAAAGGTTTAGCAATTAATAAATCATCAACAATTACATATTCACCTTCAAATTTTTCTTTATTAAGAGATAAATTATATTTTTCTAAAATTTTATCTATAACAAAAAAACCAACATTATGTCTAGTATTTTTATATTTACTACCTGGATTACCCAATCCTACTATCATTTTCATTTATTTCTCCTTTTAACAAAAATCCTAAAATTGTAGTTATATGATTCTCCTTTTTATTATGTAAAATACTTCGCGAATAAGTGTGGTATTCTCCTATTAGAACTATTTCTTTAATAGCTCTTGAAGTTGCAGTATATAACATTCTTTTAGTTAACATAAATTCATTTTCACTAAAAATAGGTAAAATTACACAATCTATTTCTGAACCTTGAAATTTATGTACTGTAGTTGCATAAGCTAATTTTAAATTTTCTTTTATTTCATTATCCTCATAAAATATAATTTTATAACCAAAATCTACAGCATATTTATTATCAATTATTTTAAAATTCCCTATTTCTCCATTATAAACATCTTTTTCATAATTATTAACTATTTGTATCACTCTATCATTAATACAAATTATTTTTTTATTATAAAATAATGCATAAGAATTCCTCTTGTATAAATTTTTATTATAATCTTGAATCAATAAATTAATTTCATCAACTAATCTATTTGTAGGAGCTAAAATAGCAACGTTTATTTCATTATATTTATTAACTTTTTCAATATATTTTTCTAAAATTTTAGAAAATTTTAAGTTTTCGTCACTTTCAAAAAAATTTACCTGTTCAGAAGGCAATGCTTCTAATTTATTATTTTGTATTGCACTAAAATGTTTAATTATATTTATATTATCTGTTCTAAAAAAAGTAGATAAATAAGTTGTATTAAAAATTTGTGAATTTATTAATTCACTAAATATATTACCAGGTCCTATGCTAGGTAATTGATTACTATCGCCAACTAATATTATTTTTTCTAAATTAACGCAAGCGTTTAACAAAGAATAAAATAAGTAATTATTTACTAGAGAGAATTCATCAATTATTAAAACTTTAATTTCAGGTCTTTTTATATTTTTTTGTAAGTTTTTTTCTTCAAAATCAAAAAACTTTAAAAAACTATGAATAGTTTTACTATTATGTAAACCTTTATTTACTAAATTATGTATTGTTCTTCCTGTAAGAGAAACAATTTGAATCTCTTTTTCTAATAAATTAAATTTATTTATTAAAGAATAATATATTTCTTTTATTAAAAAAGTTTTTCCTGTACCCGGTGCTCCACTGATTATATTTATATTATTAATGAATGAATTTTTATAAGCTTGATATTGTTCATTTGATCAATTTGTTTTATGATCGACTTGAATATCTTTTTTTAAAGAATTTTTATTTAAAATTTCAAAAAGTCTTTTGTAAATAGTATTTTCAATTTCAAACATTGTTTTTGTTGTTATTTTAGGAGTATTATCTTTAGTTTCGAATATAAATATTTTTTTTTCTTTCAACATTCTGATTAAAATATTATTTATATCTAAATTAAAATTTAATTTATTTTCATAAATTTCTTTAATTTCATTATCTATAAAATAAGTTATTTCAATCAAATCTAAATCAATCAAAGTATTATTGTTATTAAATTTTATGTTTAAAAATGTAAAAATTAAACTTTCTATTAATTTTTCAAATTCTGGCAGTTCTTTATTTTCTATATAAATAGCTGTTAAATATTTTTTAATTTGATAAAAATCTAAATTATTATTTTGTAAATTATATAAATCTAAAATTGTATTCGCATTTATAGTTTTATTAGTTAAATTTTCAAAAATAATTTCTAGTTTTTTATAAAGATTATTAATACCATTCTTTATAAAAAATGTTTTTAAAGTGTCATTTTTAATTTCTTTAATTTTTTCAACTGTTTTAGGGGTTAATAATAAATTGCAATAATTATTTTTTTCTAAATTTTCAAACCAATTTTCACCATATATATCAATTATTTTTTTTAGTCTTTCCTCACCTTTATATGACTTTAAAACAATATTTTTTATTTCTTCAAATTCATTATTAATTGCTTTTAAATTTAATAAAGAAAAACTTTTTCATTCTTGATTATATTTAAATTCAATTTCATATTTAAAATTGATTCTTATTTTTTCATTTTTTATATAAATTAATATTTCTTTTTCATTTTCAGGTTTAAAAAGAGCTAAAGAAAATTTTCATTCAAAATCTTGTCCACCTTTTAAAATTTTTTTAAAAATACCTTTTTTAACTAATAAATTTTGATTATCCATTATTTAATTATATTTACTATTTCAAAAAATAAAAATTTAGCTTTTTATTTTTAGTTTTAAACTTGTTTTCAACACAATAAAAAATTATTATTAACATTGTTATTTAAAAATGACTTTTATCCCTTATTTATAGGTTATTAAACTGTGGAAAAATATGTGGAAAAGTATGTTTTTAAAATGTTTATTATATTATTTTATTCACATTATTTAACTACATAATAATATTATATATATGTCTAATAATAAACTTACAAAAGAAATAATTGATAACTATTCTAATTTATTAAAAGAAAAATTAAATTTTTATAGTGAAGATAAATTATTAAAAAAAACAATATTTAATAATTTAAAAATTTATATTGTAAAAAATAATATTTTATGGCTCGAAACAAATGATGATATAGAAACTGTAAAAGATGTTGTAGAAAAAAATAAAAATTTATTTAATAAAATTATTGTTGAAATTTTTGGTTCTGAAAAAGAAATAAAAATATTAAATAAAAATGATATTAAAAAATATTTTTTAAAAGAAAAAAATAAAAAAGAAAAAGAAATAAAAATTGACGATAATATACAAAAAAAACTAACATTTAATAATTATGTTGTTTCTGATTTTAATAATGAAGCAATAAATATGGCTAAAATAATTATTAATGGTAGAACAGATTTTAATCCAATTTTTATATATGGATCATCAGGTTTAGGAAAAACACATTTATTAAATGCTATAAGTAATGAATTTTTGAATAAAAATAAAACAGTTAAATATATTAATCCTAATGTTTTTATAAGAGAAATGTCAATTATTTTACAGGAAAATGATCAAAATAAATTATTAGAAATAAAAAATCTTTTAAGCAAAGTTGATTTATTAATTTTTGACGATTTTCAAAGTTTAGCAATAGGGAATAAAAGAAAAACAATAAATTCTATATATAGTATTTTAGATACAAGAAAAACTGAAAATAAAATAACTATTGTTGCATCTGATAAATCTATAGAATTATTAAGTAATAGTTTTGAAGATAGACTAATAACAAGATTATCAGAAGGTTTACAAATAGAAATTAAAAAACCAAATCAAAAAGATTTATATAAAGTTACAGAATTTTTAATTGATGATTTAAAAATGAATCATAATAATTGAGATGATGAAGCAATAAAATTTATAACAAGAAATTTTTCAAGCGATATAAGAAAAATTATAGGAGCTTTAAAAAAAGTTTTATTTCATAAAGAAACTATTGATAAAGATTTAAATTCTAAATATACATTAATAACTGTTAAAAATATACTATCAACTATACAAAAAAATAAAAAGAATATTACTCCTGAAACTATTATTGAGTATGTAAGTAAATATTATAAAATTTCTAAAAAAGAAATAATTGGTAAAAATAGAAAAAAAGAAGTTCTTTTAGCTAGAAATATAGCTATATATATAATCAAAGCTGAATTGGAATTATCTTTTGAAAAAATTGGTTCAATATTTGGAAATAGAGATCATTCAACAATAATTAATTCAATTAAAAAAATAAATGAAGAAATAAATAGTAAAGATCCAAATTTAAAACAAACAATTTCAGAAATAAATAATGATATCTATCGCTTAAATTAAGGAGAATAATGCAAATTTCAATAACAAAAAAGATATTTGAAGAAACTATTGACATAGTAAGTAGATATACTGATCCTATTAATAGTTCTTATGGTTTAAGATGTATTTTATTTGAAATAACAAAAGAAAAAATAACGTTAAGTGCAACAAATGGTTTTATAAGTATTGTTAAATCAATTAATGTTGATAATCAAAAAATAAAAGTTATAGAGGAAGGAATATTTTTAATAAATGCAACATTAATAAAAAATGTAATTAGAAAAACTTCAGGAATTATTAATATTGATGATTTAAACGGTAGTATAAATATAGTTACTGATGATGTAAATTACACTTTAGCACCAAACAAAGTTGAAATTTTTAATGGTATCGAAGAATTATTTAATATTAAAAAAATAGAAATAGACACACATAAATTTAAAAAAGCAATTCAATCTGTTTCTTTTGCAACTTCACAAGATGATCATGTTTTGAAATGTATAAATTTTTCATTTAATGATACAAAAATTGAAATAACAGCAACAGATAAATATAGACTTGCAAGATATACATTAGATACTAAAGAAATTTTTACAAACGAATTTGATATTTCAGTATTATCATCTAGTGTAAAAGATCTTATTCCTAATGATTGTCCAAAAGAAGCTTATTTATTTTACAATAGTACTAAATTTGGTATTGAATATAAAAATACAATTATTACTGCTAATTCTTCAGATGTTACATATCCAAAATTAGAATATTTATTTGACACAAAAGAAATTAAAAGTACATTAAAAATTAAAAAAGATGTATTTATGGATTTAATGAATAAAGCTTATGTTATAAGTACTCCTGGTTATAAAAAAATAAGTTTAGCAATAAATAAAAATGAATTAAAAATTTCAGTTTTAATTCTTGAAATCGGAACTTCATTAGTAAAAACAAAAAACTTTGAATTTCAAAGTGAAAAACAAAATGTTTCTTTTGATTTGGATTTTAATTTTATAAAAGAATCACTAAGTGTTTATAGTGATGAAGTAGTATTATTAATAGATGATAAACCTTCAAAAATTTTGATTATTTCAAAATCTAACCAAGAAGCAAAACAAATAATTTCACCGACAAGAGGCTAAACAATGAATCAAATTATAATTGAAACAGATTTCATAACATTAGGTCAGTTTTTAAAAAAAGCAAAAATAATTGATACTGGTGGTCAAGCAAAATATTTTTTAGAATTTAATGATGTAAAAATTAACAATAATATTCCTCAAGGAAGATCATCAAAAATTTATCCAGGTGATGCTATTTGAATAAATAATATTGTTTATCAAGTTATAAAAAAATAGAATGAATTTAATCATTCTATTTTTTTATAGTAATATAACACCTTCTTTTTTGTATTTTTCAATCATTTCTTCTGGTCAAATACCAACTTGAACTTCCCCTATGTGTTTTTTTTCTAATAAAAACATTGATAAGCGACTTTGACCAATACCACCTCCAATAGTTAAAGGGAATGTATTATTTATTATATTTTTATGGTATAAAGCCAAATAATTTTCTTTTATATTAGCAAATTTTGCTTGTTCAAGTAAAGATTTTTCATTTACTCTTATTCCCATTGAAGATATTTCTAAGGCTTTATCATTTACAGCATCATAAACAATTAAATCACCATTTAAAGTTCAATCATCATAATCAAAAGCCCTATCAGAGTGTTTTTTGTTATCTGGTAATAAAAAACCAATAGAGTATACAAAAAAAGCTTTTACTTCTTTACTATAAGCATTTTCTCTTTCTTCAGCTGACATATTAGGATATTTTTTAAAAAGTTCATACGAGCTTATAAAAGTTATTTCTTCTGGGAGTTTTTTACTCAATTGTGGAAAATCAAAAATTAATTTATGTTCGACAAATCTTATTGTTTTATAAATTTTTTTAACAATTGATTTTAAAAATTCAATTGTTCTATCTTCTTTTTTGATTATCAGTTCTCAATCTCATTGGTCAACGTAATATGAATGTAAATAATCAACATTTTCCATTTGTCTAATAGCATTCATATCTGTTCATAAACCCTCATAAATATTAAAATTATATCTATGTAATGCTTCTCTTTTTCATTTAGCTAAAGAGTGAACAATTTCTAAAGAATTAGTAATTTGTTTTGGTTTAAATTTAACTGGTTCTTCACCAGATAAACCATCATTAATTTTAGTGTTGCTATTAACAAAAAGTGGAGCAGTAACTCTAACTAAATTAAGAGTTTTACTTAGATTTTTAATAAAAGTAAATTTTAATTTCTGGATTGCTAGTTGTGTTTCTTTAATGTTAAGTTTACTTTGATACATTTAAACCTTTTTTAATTCTTATCATTAATTGTAATTGCATACCATAAATTAAAAGTGAAATAGATTGATACATTATAGGAGTAGCTAAATTACTAAATCCACTCATCAAACCTAAAACAATAAAAAGTAAAATTCATCCTATATTATTTATACAAAAAAGTAAAACCATGTATATTGACATACCACCAAAATTTTTGGTTTCAAAACTTTTCAATACTTGAGGTAAAAAAGCAAAACAGGTAACCATAGGGAAAAAGTTTGCTAAAAAGGTTGCAAAATCTTTATTATTAGATCATTCTTGTGAATTGTTTATTTTTAAATATAAACCTAAAATCGAGATAATGGTTATTATAATACTAAAAGTAACAGTACTTATTAAAATATAAGGTGCAACTTTTTTATGTTGTTCTTTAAAAGAATACTTATATAAAAGATATAACACAACAGATTGAATAATTGAACAAATCGCATTAGCATAAACTGAAGCTGCGTTTTTTGGTGAGTTGAATCCACCAAACAACATTCAACCTAATAATCCAATATAAAATATTCAATATGAAATAAATTTTGTATCTTTGTGTGTTTTTTTAACTTTTAATAAATGTATAAGTTGAGGAATAGATAAAGATAAAGTTACAATAAACACAAAAATACTTAAAAAAACAGCAATTTCACGTAAAACGGGAGTATTACTATTTATAGCAAAAAAAGTATACATATAATTTCCTTTATTTGCTACTTATAAGTAGCAAATAAATTATATAAAAAATATTATTTACAGAGGTAAATATTCAAAATTTGTAACATAATTAAAATAAAAACAAAACATTTATTACAATGCTTTGTTTAAATATTTTTTACGATAAAACTCAGATTTTCTAACATAATGAATAATTAATGTTTGAATAATCATTCATAAACTACTAAAAATTCAATATATTTGAACTCCGGCAGTAAATAAAACACTAATAATTGTAAAAACAATTAACATAATATTTTGTGTTTTATTAGATTTTTTTAATGCTTTTTCTTCTTCAATAGATAATCTTTGTTTGTTTTTCCTTCTATTAAGTATTCTTGGAAGAATTTGTGAAATTAATTGAGTACTTAAAGTAACAATTAATAAAGCAATATATTGGAATTGACCTTCATAAATTAAATTTCTTCAAGAAGTAGCTGAGAATTCAAAACCTAATCAAGTAGTTGATTTAAGTGATGGTACACTTTGAATAACTCTTCACATAGCAAGAAAAATTGGTAAAGAAATAAAAGTACTTAAAATTATGTCAAATGGATTAATACCATGTTTTTTATATAATGTTTGTATTTCTTGTTGTTGTCTTGCTTTCATTTGTTTATCATGTTTAAATTCAGCATATTTAGCATCAATTTTAGCTTTTTTATGTTTTAACTCTTCTTGACGTGATTGAGTTACAGTAGCTTTTCATGTAAAAGCTAAAGCAATTAAACGAGTTACTACAACCGCAATAATAATTGCAAAAATAGTAGTTCAACCAAAAGCATTTGGCAAAGGATTTCTAATAGAAGAAGTAATATATGAAATAGGATAAACAAATAAAGAGAAAAATGGTCCTAAATTTCATGATTCAACTCATGAGGTAATTGGTTTTTGTTCTATAGTGTTTTGATAAGCTAATGAATTAATATCATTAAGATAATTACCAGCTTTGTAATTAGAAGGATTTACCTTATCTAAATAAACAGGGTTATTATTATTGTCAAATGCTAAATTGTTGTTCAAATCTAAGACATGGACCTTATCTTTTACTTCAACAGTTAAAAAATTTAAATCTCTTAAATATTTTAATATGGTTTCGTTATACATAAAAATTGCATTAAATTGTTCTTCTGTTAAAGTTAAATTTTCTTTATGATCAATGATTTTGTTTAATATATTTTGATATTTTTCAGTTATAGTTGATCCTTCAATATCAAAATCTTTTATTGCATTAGCATAATATGTATTGTTATTTTCATCAAATGTTTTATTGTATAACAATTCTAAAACATCACGATTAAATGTTAAATTAGCTTTATTATTAAAATTATTTTCAACTTCAAATAACGATGCTTTTGAATAAACAAATTTTTCAGTAGTTGAAAAGCTGTTTTTATCCTTATCTCACTTAAATGTTTCTTTTGTGTATGGAGTATCACTATTAGTAATCAAAGTATATGTTTTATCATTTTGATTAAGTGTAAAAAAGTTATTTAAGTTATATTCAGGATTTAAAAATTTAATAGTTGTTAATTTAGGGTAAATCGATTTATAATTTTGTGAAGAAATAGCTTTAAATAAATATCTTTTAGTTTCTTCATTATAGATAATTGCATGTTGTGTATCATTTTGTTGATTTTTATCTATAAATTGAATACCACTTGAAAAAGAATTATATTTACCATATTCTCCATTATCTTCTGCTGTTTGTTTTTGTATTTCTTCTAACGTAGTTGGGTCAGAATATTTAGATAAAAGGTAGTTAGCTTCTGTTAAGTGTTTGACTTCATAAAATTCATTTTCTTTTAAAAATTTATCATTCTTAGGAATATCACCGTTTGTAATAGTTCTTATTGAAGGAGCGATTTCGTTTTTATTTAAATAAAATTCTGTTCCTGCTCCAGAATAAGTGGAAGTTTTTACAACTCAAGTTTGTATACAACCAGTAAAAGTAATTCCAAAAATTAAAACATATAGAATTGTTTTAATTCAAAATCAAACACGTTTTCAAGTTGTTTTATTTGGATTATTGTTAGTATTGTTTTTACTAAAATAATCAAAATGTTTAGATCTATTCTTTTCCATTTTGTAGTTTATTAAATAACTTTCTAGTAGTTTCTAATTTAATTTGATAATTTTGTGTCAAAAATTCTTTTCTTAAAATTAATACAAAATGATATTTTAAATTGTATATATTTAACGAGTTAATAATATCTTTTAATTGTCTTTTATAATAATTTCTATAAACGGCATTACAGAATTTTTTTGGCACAGTTATACCTATTTTAAAAGAATCGCTTGGCATATAATAGATGATTAAAAATTTATTAATTATCTGTTGTTTATTTTTAATTATGGTGTCAAATTCTCAACTTTTTTGCAAACGATATATTTTTTTCATTGTTTTATTTATCAGAAACAGTTAATCTTTTTCTACCTTTTGCTCTTCTAGCAGCTAAAATTTTTCTACCATTAGCTGTTGACATTCTTGCTCTAAAACCATGAGTTTTAGCGTGTTGTCTTTTATTTGGTTGATAAGTTCTTAAACTCATTTTCACTCCTTTTTTCTAATTTATTTTATAAACATTTTATAGTAAAATAAGGTTAAAATGCTTTTTATATTATATATTAATTAATAGCAAATATTACAATTTTATCTATAAAGTTTATAAAGTTGTAAAGAAAATAAGTAAAATAATATTGTATATTTTTTGTAAATAATAAAAAAGGGAATTTTATGTTAAATTTAAAATATTTATTAGATAACGAAGATCTAGTTAAAAAATTATATAGAACTAGAAAAATTGATAATGAAAAATTAAATAGATTATTTCAAATTGCAAAAGAACGTGGAAAATTAATGTTTCAAGCTCAACAAAAAAAAGCTGTTATTAGTGAAAAAAGTAAAAAAATTGCATTATTTAAAAATAATGTTGTTGCTTTTAATGAACTTAAAAATGAATTAAGTTTAATTAAAAAAGAACAAAATATTTTAGAACAAAAAGCTACATCACTTGATTTAGAAGTAAAAAACATTTTAGATTATTTACCTAATTTACCTTTAGAAGATGTTCCTTTAGGTGAAGATGATAATCAAAATGTAGTTTTAAATACATATGATAATCTAGGTAAGGGTTTAATAGTTAAAAATATTAAAGCACATTATGAAATAGCACAAGAATTAGATTTAATAGATATAAAAAGAGCAAGTAAATTATCTGGTTCAAGATTTGTTATTTACAAAAACAAAGGTTCTCAATTAGTAAGAGCTCTAAAAAATTTTTTATTAGATTTGCATATTAATAATAATTATCAAGAAATAGATATACCGGTTTTAGTTAAAGAAAATATAATGTATGGAACCGGTCAATTACCAAAATTTAAAGAAGATTTATTTTATTTAGAAAAAGAAAATTTATATCTTATACCTACAGCTGAAGTACCTATTACTAATTATTATAATGATGAAATAATAGATTTAACTAAGCCAATAAGATTGACTGGTTTTAGTCAATGTTTTAGATCAGAAGCAGGTAGTGGTGGTAAAGATACAAAAGGCATTATTCGTTTACACCAATTTAAAAAAGTTGAATTAGTCAAAATTACAAGTGAAAAAGATGCTTTAAATGAATATAATCAATTAGTAAAACAAGCTAAATTAGCTTTAGAATTATTAGAATTACCTTTTAGAGAAGTATTATTATGTAGAGGTGATTTAGGTTTTTCTGCTAGAAAAACAATTGATTTAGAAGTTTGATTACCATCAGAAATGAAATTTAGAGAAATTAGTTCAGCTTCTTATATGGGAGATTTTCAAGCTAGAAGAGCAAAAATTAGATATAAAGATCAAAATGGAAATATTTCTTATGCTCATACTATGAATGCTTCAGGAGTGGCAATTGATAGATTAATAGCAGCTATATTGGAAAATTATCAAAATGAAGATGGTACTATTACAATACCTAAAAAATTAATTCCATATATGAATAATTTAGAAAAAATTAAATAATTTAAAAAAGAGCTTTTTTATAAGCTCTTTTTTAAATAATGTTTTATAAAATTATAGCTATTACAATAAATGAAATTATTGTTGCCAAGTATAAAAAACCATAAATAATTCCTAATGTAATAAGAGAATCTTTTTTATTTTGAGTAATACCATAGACAATACCTGCAGGTCAACAGAAAATTATTAGAACAATAAGTAAAGTAATGTTGAAATTTTCAATTTGAGTTATTTTTTCTTTTTTTGGCTCAATTTTAATTTCTTTTTGTATTTCTTCATTTACGTTTTTAATTTCATCTAATTGTTTTTCGTTAGAATTTTGTTCTTTTTCAAAATAAATCATTTTATTCCCAATTATTTATAAATTTTATCTAGTTGATTTATTATATGGTATTCCTGAAGCTGCAGGAGCTTTAGATCTTTTAGACATAGAAATAACAACAATAAGTGTAAGTAAGTAAGGTACAATTTGGAAAATAGTTGATACTTGTTGTAATGATTGACTTATTTGTGGTGCTGCATATGCAATACCTAAAAATAATGAGAAAATTAAGGTTGATCCAGCAATAAGTAAAATATTTCATTGTCCCATAATCATAATTGCTAGAGCTAAATAACCTAAACCAGCAACATCACCATCAAAAGTCACTATTCTTTCAGTAGTTGCTTGAGCAAAAAAGGCTCCAGCTAATCCAGCTAATGTACCAGATATTAGTATTGAATGTCATTGGTATTTAGTAACATTAATACCAGCAACATCTGAAGCATGTGGATTTTCACCAATACTTCTAAATCTTAAACCTCAATTGGTTTTATATAAAAGAATATAACCTACAACGATTATTAAAGCTGTTATTACTAAAGGAAAAGATATAATTGGTATTCTTCAAAGTCTATCTGGACTTTCAATAGCAAATTGTAAATAATTAATTCTATTTGCTAGTTGCTTTGCTTCACCAAATAAACTTAAACATAATAATGCTATTCCCGAAGCTAATAAGTTGAAAGCAAAACCAGAAATGGTTTGTGAACTTTTAAGTTTAATTGCTGCAAAAGCGAATAAAGTTGAACTAATTCCTCCAAAGAGCATGCCTATTAACGTACCAGGTATTACTAAAAATTGAGAGTTAGAAATTCTTAACATATTGTGTGAAAATAATAAATATCCTAATGCACCAAAAATCATCATTCCATTAATAGCAATATTAACAATTCCACATTTTTCAGTGAACATACCCGATATGGCAGCTACAGATAAAATACAAAATAATAATAAAGTTCAATTAAAAGCAGTTGCAAAACCTAACATGATTCTACCTCCTTGCTTTTAGCTTTAGTGCATAATAATTCCTTTACAAAAGAATTATGAACAAATAAATTGTTATTTTTTACTGCTTCATTGTGTTCGTATTTAATAGTAGTTAATTCTGATTGATAATTCATTTTAATAATTTTTTTAGCATCATAATTTAAACTACGTAATTTTTCTAAATAATTCTTTTTATATTCAGCAAATTCAGCAAAAAAAGCTAGTATTTCTTCATTTGATAATTCACTTTTGTTTAGACTTAAAATTTGATTTTGTTTAATTTTATAATCTTTTTCTAATTGTTTAATTTGTGTTTTTCTTGTGAGAACACTTCTATTAAATTGTTTAATATCAAAACTTTTTACTTTGATAAATCTTAAATTTTTAATATTTGTTTGATATTGTTCATTTAATGAAACTATTTCATTATTTTTATAATTATTTAATAACTCTTTATAAAAAGTAGTGTTTGCAGTTTTTTTATCTTTAAGTTCATTAATTTTTAATTGAACTTGATCTTGAATTGAATTAAAGTAATTTTTACCTTCAAGATTCAATTGATTTTTTAATTCTTTAATTAATTGTGTTTGATCATCAAAATTGCTGATTTCTTCATTTAAATTAGATAATTCTAATGAATAATATTTATTTTCTGAATTAATAAAATAATTTGAGTCATTAAGAGAATCTAATTCGTTATTAATTTGATTAATTTCTTCTTCTATTTGTTCTAATGAAAGATTATCAACGTTATGATTTACTATTAGTAATTCATTTAATTTATTTATTTTATTATTTTTTTCTTTTATTAAATTATTTAATTCAACAGCAAATAATTTATCAAAAGATTTAGTTAATTTTTTTAATTCCTTATTTTCTTGATTAGTATCTTGTTCATTGTTTTCTTCAAGTGAGTTTAGTAAGAAATCATCAAAATTATCTACTTTATCATTTTCATTTAATTGCTTAATTTGTTCTTTAAGTTCAATTAATTTTTCACTAAATAATTCAGGTTGAATATCTAAAATATTTTCTTGTTTTAGATATTCTTTTTCATTTTCTAATTCTAATATTTGACTATTAATTTGTGTAAAATTAATTTCATTTATATCTTCTGTGAATAATTTAGTTAATTTTTGAAGTTGATTTTTTCTTTCTAGTAAATTATGTTTTGTTTCTTTATAAAGTTTATTTTTTAATTCTTTAAATTCTTTTTGGTTTTGATTAAAAATATTAAGTGTTTGTTCTAATTCCTTAATTTGCTTTTGTTTTTCTATTAATTCAAGCGAAGCAAAAGGATTAGCAGGATTTTGATAAGTTTTGTAATTTTTCAAAAATCTAATTTGATTTTTAATAACTAAATTTTCAAAAAATAAATCAGCTTTAACTTTTTGTAATTTGTCAACTAATATTAAGCGAGATTCTAAATAATTTATTTTTTCAGCACATTGAAGATATAAAGAATAAAATTTAATTTTTGAATCTCTATATAATTGAATATTTTGATCTCAATTAGAGTAATTAATATTTTTATCCACTTTATTTTTAATTTTTGAATATTTAGTAAATAATTTTAATTTTTTCTTTTTAGCAGCGAATAATTTTAATAATAATCAGAATTTTCTAGAAGAAATATTATTAATGTTAACGTAAGTAAATTTTAAAGGTTTAAAATTTAAAAACATTTGTGCTATAGCAGCTAAATAAAGAATTATTGAAGTAATAATAGGCAATTCATCAGGTTTAATATATAATGGGAAACTTTGTAAAGAAGGTCTAATTGTATATAAAATTGAATAAAAGAATCCAGCAATAATAACACCTATTGATGAATTAAGAGCAAGTAGAGCTATAGCTATAGCTTCAAATCCAATGGCTATTGGAGCAATATCACTAGCTCCTAATAATGATTGGTTAAAAACATAGTAGAAAAATCCGGCCACACCAGCTAAAGAAGCTGAAAAGGTCATAACATATATTGTAGTAATTTTTTCATTTACTCCAATATATTCACCATTAGTTTTTGATAGACCCAACATTTTTAATTTATAACCCATTGCAGTGTTTTTATAAATTACAAACAAACTAATTGCTAGAACTAAAAATATTATTAAGAATGCAATACCAAAAATTAATTGCATATGTTCAGGATCGTTACCAGCAAATCTTATTGAACCAGCAACAATACCTCTTCCAGATTTAACATCAATATAATGTTCAGCTCTTTCCATACCAAATGGTGAATTTTGGTAAACAAATAATCATCCATTAACTTTAGCAACTATTCAGTTAATTAAAATTGTTGAAATAACTTCATGCACATTCAAAAAGGCTTTTAATAATCCGGATATCATACCTATTATTGCTGCAGCAACAACAGACATAATTAAACCTAATAATAATAAACCTATAGAAAGTTCTCTTATATTTAGAATGATGAAAAATGAATAAATAACTGTAGAAGAAATCATCATTTGGCCACTAATACCAATATTAAATAAACCAGACTTAAATCCTACAGCTGATGCTAATCCAGAAAAACCAAAAATAACTAAATAAACAATAAATTTTTGTGTTTCTCTTGCTGATTTAAATGGATCAAGCATTTTTTGAAAGAAATAAAATGGATTATTTCTTGAACTAATACCAATAAAAACTAATGAAATCATTAATCCGAAAAATACAGCTCAAAAGGAAGAAACAATTTTTCTTGCAGCACTTTTATTTTTATCCAATCTTATAAATGCACTTAATTTGTTAGATAAATTATTGTATTGTTGTTTGATAGAATTTAATGTACTATTCATTAATACCTCCTTTCTTATTTGCCATATAATCACCTATTTCTTTTCTTGTAATTTTTTTAGCATCTCTTAAAACAGCAATTTTACCTTCATTTAAAACAGCAATAGTATCAGCAAGAGCTAATACTTCATCAAGTTCATAAGAAATAAGTAGAATTCCTTTTCCATTAGCTTTTTCTTTAAGTATTTCAGTATGAATATTTTTAATAGCTTTAACGTCTAAACCACGAGTAGGTTGCATTATTATAATAAAATCATGTGGTGTTTCTATTTCTCTACCAACAATAAATTTTTGTTGGTTACCTCCAGAAAGTGAACGAGATAATGCTAGACCATTTAAACTACCTCTAACATCATATTTATTAATAATTTTGTCAGCTTGATTAGAAACAGCTTTATTAGAAATAATTCCTAATTTAACAAATTTTTTATCTCATAAACGTCTTAAAATAGTGTTTTCTTTAATTGTATAATCAAGAATTAAACCATGTGCATGACGATCAGTAGGGATATAAGAAATATTTAATTTAGATCTTTCTTTTACACCTTTATTGGTTATATCAATTAATTCTCCATTAGAATTTCTTAATAAAATTTTTCCATTATCAGGTTTAATAAGACCAGATGCTATTTTTTCTATTTCTCTTTGACCATTTCCTTCAACACCAGCAATTGCTACTATTTCACCTTTGTGAACTTTTAATGATAGTTCATCAAGATTTTTTTCTTGTTTTTTAGTTGAAACATTTTGTAATTCAAAAACGACTTCATCTCTAGTGGCAGGAGTATCATTAACTGACATGACTATATTAGTACCAACCATAGCTTTAACTAATTCGTCCATTGAAGTTTGTTTCATATCAAAAGTATTAATTGATTTACCATGTCTTAAAACAGTAGCATAATCAGCAACTTGCTGAATTTCATTTAATTTGTGTGTAATAAAAATAATTGTTTTACCAGCTTGTCTAAAAATTTCAAAAGATTTTAATAATCCTTGGATTTCTTCATCTGTTAAAACAGCGGTAGGTTCATCAAAAACTAGAATTTCATTATCTCTATAAAGCATTTTCATTATTTCAACTTTTTGTTGTGTAGAAACCGTAGCTTGCCCACTTTTTTGTTTTAAATTGAAATATAAATTATAGGTTTCTTGTAATGCTTTAATTTTCTTTTCAGAAGTTTTACGATCTAAAATACCTTTTTTAGTAAATTCATCACCTAAGATAATATTATCCAAATTGGTATAAACTTTTACAAGTTTAAAATGTTGATGAACCATTCCTATTCCATAATTAGCAGCATCATTAGGGCTTTTGAAATAAACATTATTACCGTTTATAGCAATTTCCCCTGATGTAGGTTCATATAATCCAAAAAGAATACTCATCAGAGTACTCTTTCCTGCTCCGTTTTCGCCTACCAAAGCATGAATAGTCCCTTTTTTAACGTTAAAGCTAACATTATCGTTAGCTTTAATTCCAGGGAATATTTTGGTTATATTTTTAAATTCTATTGCGTATTTTGAATTACTCATTAGTTAATTAAGATTGAGTATTTGTAGAGGTTTCTACTGTTTTATTAATTAAGGCTGCTAATTGATTAATTCTATCTTTGGCATTTGAAACTACTGAACCATTTTTTTCAACAACATTATCAACTAGTCATTTGTGTGTAGCTTCGTCTAAAGAATTATAAATTTTTTGTGCTTCTTCTAAACTTGCATTAGCTAAAGCAGTTTCATTACCTTGTAAATGAGTTGATGTAACACCGGTTCATCCTTCTTTAACACCATTTACAACAGTAGCGTTTTTAACTCCTAATTCAAAACCATTTAAATATGAAGCTTTTTCACTAATAATTGCACCAACAACATCATATAATGATTGTCCAATTTTTTTGATAATAGAAGTGAAATATTTTGAAGATTGTGAATGGTCTGAAATAGCTTGATCAGTATCAACACCAACAAGATAAGGAACTGATGGTTGACTACTTACAAATTGATTTCATAATCCAGCTACAGGTAAAATAACGGTTGGTTTTAAATCTATAGAATTAACACGAACAAGTGTTTGTTTTTCAGTATCACTAGGATTGAAGAATGAATCTAAGTAAACTTCATTATTATTAGTTTTAATGGTAGTTTTTTTATCTGGGTTTTTAATATTAAATTCATAAATACCTTTCATAAAACCTTCGATAAAATCAGTTACACCAGGGAATGCTCCACCACCAAAAGCGCTAAAAGTTCTTTCTTCTGCTTTTTTATCTTTTAAGAAATCAGCCACTGCATGGCCAGCAATAAAACCTGCTTCTTTAGTGTTGTATTGAATTGAAATAATATATCCTTCTAAATCAGACATATGTTTGTAATCTTCATTATTAAAGTCAAAACCAAAGTCTATAGCGATAATAATCATTTTGCTGTCTTTTATTCTTTGTTTGTTACGTTCATTTTGGGTTCATAAACCAAATTTTTCTCCATGATGAAAACCAGTAAGTACAAGAATTTGAGCTCCATTATTTACTGCAGCATCATATTGTTCAGCAAAATTTTCTCCTACAGTTTGATAAACATTATATTTATTAGCAGGAATTTTATTTTGTTCTGCTAAATCTACAATAGCTTCTCAACTTGATTGGTTAAATGATTTATCTTCTAAAACACCACCGTCAGTTACAACAGCAATATGAGGAACTTTTTCTAATTGTTCAGAAGTTATTTGAAATTCACTTCTGGTTTGAATGCCAGCAACTTTATCTCTAGGTGCTAATGGGTGTTTAGAAACACCATTTTCACATGATATAGCTACTATAGGCAAAATTGTTAAAGAACTACTTAAAGCACCTATAGCAAGTAAGTTTTTAACTCTTTTTTTCATGTATTCTCCTTATTGTTCTTGTTTAAAAATATTTTTAAACTTCATATACTAATATTTTTGATTTTTTAGTGTTAGTAAGTGTTAGTATATGACTATATAAATTATAAATTAAAATAAAATATATGTTTATTTATGCTAATAAATAAAAAACCAAATGTGAAAAAAAATAAAAATTTACACATTTGGTTAGTTATTTAAATTTAAATTAGGTAAAAAAGAACTAAAAATATCTTGAGCTTTTAAAATAATTTCTTTATTTTTTATAAGAAAATCTCTTAATTGATCAATTAAATTATTCATTGTTTGAATATATTTTATAGTTAAATCTTTATCATTTTCTAATTTATTAATAGTTTCTATTTTTTCTTTAAATAATTTAGAAATAGTATCTATTAATGAAATAATAGTTGTTGAATTTTCACTATTATTAGGCAATAATGTTAATAATGCTTTTAAGGCATCAAATTCTTTAATCAAACTATTCTTTTTTAAATATTCTAAGGACTCTTTAATATATTTAGTTTTTTCTTCATAAGAGTAATTTTTAACTTTTTCTTTTAAGGTTTTAATATTTTGTTCTTTACTTAAACTAGCTATGTGATTTTTTATATTTTGAAAAATTAAATTATAAAAAAAACTTGTTTTATATTCTTGTTCTAATAAATTCAAAGTATTATTAAAATTATTATAAAGTTTATCAATTTCACTATTTGCACGTTCATTATCACTTTGTGTTTCACTGCAAGCAATTATTGTTAATGGTAATAAGGTTGTAGTTAAGGAAGTTAATTTAATTATTTTTAATTTCATATTTATTTTCCTTTTTGTCCAATTTGAGGCATTTTAATATAGTATGGTTCAATATCCATTATATTTGGATTATCTTTAAATAAAGATAAATATTTACTAAAATTGTTAATAAATTCTTCATATTTTATTTTAAATAAAAGATTTTTATTTTCATTGATTAATCTAATTTCAATATTTGAAGAATTAAATATTTCTTGAACATTTCAAATATAGAATTTATTTCCTGCTGCATTAATAGCTAGAGTTTTTTGCTCAGGATATTGTTTGTTTAATATTTGAAATGTACTTGTAGTTTTAATTTGAGCATTAGTTAGTAAAGCTATTGTTCTTAAATAAACTAAACCTATTCTTACTCCTGTGAAATAACCAGGGCCAATATTTAAATAAAAAATTTTAAAATCATTTATTGAAAGTTTTAATTCCTTTAAAAATTTTTCGACATATTCAACTATTAGATTGACTTTTTTAGGGTAATTATGTAAAATGATTTGTTTTAAAATATTAAATTTTGAATCAAAAATTGCTAAAACAAAATCATCATTTGCTGTATCTAAATATAAATGCATATTAATTCCTTACTTTAATAATATATTCTCTAGAATTATTTTCTAGTACTTTTACATTAATATAAAGATAATTATCAACATATAAATCTATGTTTTCTGCTCATTCAATTGCTATTAAATTATCTTCAAAATAATCTTCAAATTCACTTAAATCACCGTTTAAATTGTAAGCATCAATATGTACTAAACCATTGTATATTTTAATGTAATTAAAAGTTGGAGAAGTTATATTTTCTTTTATGTTTAGGTCTTTAGCTATTTGTTTTATTAAAGCTGTTTTGCCTGCTCCTAATTCTCCTGATAATAATACCATTTTACTTGGAGTAAGTTTATTTAAAACAAAAGTTGAAATTGTTTTTAGATCAGTCAAATCTTTTGCAACATATTTAATTTTCATTTTCATTAATTATAATAAAAACAAGACAAAAATAAATATATAAAAACTTATTATCTTAAACGTGACAATATAAACGGGACACTTTTTTTAGTATGTGTCCCGTTTATATTGTCACGTTTTAATGCGTTCTATTTTATTTATTCAAAACTAATTTCTTTCTTTAATAATTGCTATAAAGTTAAGCATGTTTAAAAATACGTGTATAAGCATTAAAACAAAAAATGGTATAGTTACTGCCGTGTGTATATATAAAGTAAAAGGAAGTATTAAACTTGCAAATGCAATTATTACTAAGTTCATTAAAAATAACATTATTGAAGCAATTATTAAATCATTTCTTTTACTTAATTTAGGGTTAATAAAGTCAACATTTCTTATTACCAATAAAGAATTAAGAGAATTATTTTTATGTACTATTTTTAAGCTTATAAAATAAAGTAAAAAGGAAAATAAAATTACAGTTCATAAAGGCACAAAAAATTTTAAAATATTTCAATTCGAAAAATGAGTTAAACTATAATTTATTTTTTCTTGAATTGATGGATAAGTAGTTCACCTTAATTGATCATTTAAAATATAAATAAATATTGGCAGAAAAATTAATGAAATAATTAAAGCAATTCAAGTAAATATTGAAATGTATCTCATTATTATTTTTCTATTTAAAATATTTGTTTTCATAAAAACTCTTATTATCTAAGATAAATTTATTACCAGCTTGTTCTACTTTTTATAAAATTATCAATTGTCTTTCCTGTAAAATATGTATCATAAAATTTGAATACACTATTTACTTTGCCTAAATCCTTTTTATTCTTTAATTCAATATTAAAATAATAAGAACCCCATGCACTAGTATAATATGAATATAAAACAGAGTTAGTTCTCTTTTGTCCTCAGGTCATTGATCCTAGAAACATATCAGTTTTATCATCATAACCATACATTATATAAGCGTGATTAGGTCAAAATCCTTCTATAGGGGCGACTCCTAATATGGTAGGTACTCCTTTTTTTACATATTCTCACGTTTTTTTATAACCACCATATTTATGATTAAAATTTCATTTATTTATTTCATCATTATTATTAATAAATTTCTTTATTGCTGTTTCATAAAGTTGTCCAGTTTTTAGATTTAATTTTCTACCAGCATTATTAAATAAGGTCATAGCTAAACTTGATTCTGGTTTATTATATAAATGATATCTAAAAACAGGAGATGAATTTTCTAAAATTTTGTCATGACCACTATCTTTTGTATAAAAGTCAAATTTTTCCTTACTAAAAATCCCTGATTTAATAAATATTTCATTATATAACATTAATTGGCTTAAAGCCACATATTCGCATAAACCTTTTTCCCCTGAATGAGTTATATCAAAACTCAAATCAACATATCCTGATTTTTCTTTGTTATCTCTTGAAGCAAATCACCAAGAATAAGGCACAGTTGTACTTACTTTAAATACACCATTATAATCATAATTAATATATGGATAATTATTATTAGTATCATTACTTCTTTTTTTTCTTATTTTTATATTATTTGATGGTTTTTCACGATTTTTATCAATTGTAATATATGCTTTTTCTATATCATCATATGATACTTCTATATTGTTAACATCAAAATATTTATTTTCATTTACAGTAAGAATACCTAAAAAACCACCATAAATAATATTCATATTAACTAAATGAATAGGAACTTTAGTGTTATTTATTTCTATTGTTATATTAGAGTCTATGTCTAATACACTATAATAATTATCAAATACTATTAAAAGCAATTTTTTATTTTTAATATCTTGTATTTCTTTATGAAATATTACATTTTCTGCTTCTGGTATTAAACTTTTTATTTTTTTAATTTCGCTGTCTAATAAACTATTATTTTCTTTAATATTCATACTTAATGCCACTAAAAATGGTGTAGTAGAAATAGAGCTAAATAATAGTATATTAATTTTCTTTTTGAATTTTTTCATATAAAAACTTCCCCTTTTATATATATTAATTATATTACTTTAAAAAGTTAAAGTAAATGCAATAGGAAATCTAAATAGTTTTAAAATGATATTTAAACATTCAAATTATTCAATTGAATAATTCATTTTATTTATAAAAATATGTTTTTATACTCACTAAAAATTGAATTGTACAAAATTGTTATTGATAAAAAATTTGATAGTTTTATTTATTTTTTCTTTCTTTTTGGTATAAAAATGAAATAATTTTAGTTTTTGTTTAACTATTACAAGTTGTTAATATGAAAATAAAATAAAAATAAATATATAAAAAATCACTATCATAGGATAGTGATTTTAAATAATTTTGCCCAATGCATGAATAATTATTTTAATTATACAAAATAAATTATTTAATAATGCTTGTTACACTACCGTAACCAACGGTGTGTCCACCTTCACGGATAGAGAATTTAGTACCTTCTTCAACAGCAATAGGAGCAATTAACTTAACAGTTAAGTCAACATTTTCTCCTGGGGTAACCATTTCACGACCAGCTTCAAATTCTACACCACCTGTAACGTCTGTTGTACGGAAGTAGAATTGAGGTTTATAGTTTTTAAAGAATGGAGTGTGACGTCCACCTTCTTCTTTGGTTAATACATAAATTGCAGCTTTAAATTCTGTGTGAGGGATAATTGAGCCTGGTTTTGCAATAACTTGACCACGTTCAATTTGTGATTTTTCAATACCACGAAGTAATAAACCAGCATTGTCACCAGCTTGAACTTCTTTAAGGTTTTTACGGAACATTTCCATACCTGTAACAACAGTTTTTTTAGTAGCTTTTAAACCAACGATTTCAACTTCTTCGTTTAAGGTTAATCTTCCACGTTCAACACGTCCTGTAGCAACTGTACCACGACCTGTAATTGTGAAAACGTCTTCAACAGCCATTAAGAATGGTTTGTCAAATTCTTTAACTGGAGTTTCAATGTATGAATCAACTGCATCCATTAATTCCATAATTTTAGTTTCATAAGCAGCATCGCCTTCAACAGCTAATTTTGCTGAACCACGGATAATAGGAGCGTTTTCTCCATCAAAACCATATTTGCTTAATAAGTCTCTAATTTCCATTTCAACTAATTCAAGCATTTCTTCATCATCAACCATATCACATTTGTTTAAGAAAACAACCATACGTGGAACACCAACTTGTTTTGAAAGAAGAATGTGCTCACGTGTTTGAGGCATAGGACCATCAGTTGCAGCAACAACTAAGATAGCACCGTCCATTTGTGCAGCACCGGTAATCATGTTTTTAATGTAATCGGCGTGACCAGGACAGTCAACGTGTGCATAGTGACGTTTTTCTGTTTCATATTCGATATGTGATGTATTAATTGTTATACCACGAGCTTTTTCTTCTGGTGCATTATCGATTGACGCATAGTCACGAGCTTCAGCTAAACCTTTTTTTGCTAATACAGTAGCAATAGCAGCTGTTAAAGTAGTTTTACCATGGTCAACGTGACCAATTGTACCAATATTAACGTGGTCTTTACTACGATTAAAATCTAATTTTGCCATGTTTTTCCTTTCATAAATAAATATGTTTTAGCGCTAAAACCTACCTAAGTGCAGTCTTTCATCTGCATCCTGTCCAACACGCTTATTGCATTATTAATAAAAATATAAATTAATCAATAATATTTAATATTTTATATTAAATAATAAAAATTTAAAAGAATTATTGATAAAAGATATCTTATAAAACTAATATATCAAAATATTGAGTATATCCTAAATCATTTAGTGGTTTGTTAAAATGTATTTGAACAATTTGTTTATTACTATGTGATAATTGTTGAAAATTAGAAGTACTAAAAGGATTTAAAAGATAAAAATCAAATGCCTTTATTGTGTTTATTTGTTCATCTAAAGTTAAATCTTTCAATTTTTCTTGAATTTTATATTTGATACTAATTATTTTTTCTTTGTCAATATTTGTTAGATATTGTTTTTTATTTAAAATGTTTTTATCAATTAGGTTGATAATGTTTTTTATTTTAAGAATAATTTCAACAAAATTTTGATTTAACGCCTCGTTTTTACCTTTTTTAATTTGTTGTAATAATTCAACTAGATAATTTTGATTAAATAATAAATTAATTGCAAAAATTTCAAAATTATAATTAGAACTAATTTGATTTTGATATTTTAAAAAATATTTAGTATCATTTTGATCAACAAAAATAAATTTAATATTTAATCTATTATCAATATCATTTATTATTTTTTCTACATCTTTGTATATTTTTTTTATTTTTGAGTTTTCTTTTTCAAAAATGGGCATATTAATATTAATTTTTTCATTATTATTTCAATGATATTTATCATAGAAATAATCTATTAATTTATTTAGATTAGATTTAATTTTATTAAAATAAGGACTTTTGAAAGCATTATAAAAGTTATTGAAATTATTTTCCAAATGTTTTTTATAATCAAATTCTGATATTTTTATTAATGAATTTTCTTTTCACAAAATAATATTATTAAAATTTAAATTATCTTTTAAATCAATTGTCAAATATTTTTTTAATTGCATATTTTCTGGAACTTTAGAGATTCAATAATTTGATTTATTTAGCTGATTTACAATTGTAAAAGGATTTAAAATATTGAAAAATAAATTTCTAAAAGCAATTCTTTCTTCACTAAAAAAATCATCATTATGTAAATCATCATATAATGCATTTCCATAAAATATGTACGCAAATTTTTTATCAATTAGTTCTTTATTAATTTCAAAATTAATAAATATTTTATTACCAAAAGAATTAGAAATATTCGGGTTATTAAAAGTTAATCCGTAAATCAAAGGATTTGCATCAATTTCATTTTGAATGTTTTTATTAAAATCGTCATAATTTACTTCAGATATTAAATTTTGTTTAAAGGATTGGTGTTGTTGAAAATTAAAGGTATTTTCATCAAGAGGCAAAGAATTATAATTTAAAATAATTTTTTTTAAATTACTATTGTTGAAAATAAAATCGTTTTTTGGATAAAAAGAATTTTTAATAAAAATTTGTTGATTTATAGTATTAGTATTAAGTATATATGGAGAAGAAAATAGAAGTTTATTAACATTTGAAAGATCTTTTTTACTAAGTGGATTGAATATCATATTAGTTGTTATTTCATTTAAAATAAAATTAATAATATTTTCATTGTTATTTTTAATATTAAAAACAACAGAATTTAAAAAATCATCTTTTTCTGGTGCTTTAATTTGATATTCACTAAGTAAATTAATTAAATTTTCTCAATCATTTTCAAATGAATTTCAATAATCTTCTGGTTTAATAATTTCTTGTGTATTTTCACCTAATGAATTAACATAAAAACTAGTTTTCAATTCAAAAATTATTTGTTGTGCCTCATGAAGTTTTTCAATAAAAAATAATGAATTAATATTGCGGTTGTCATTAGAATTTATTCTTATAATCCCATTATCACTGGAATTATTTAAGTTATTATAATTAACATTGTCTCTATCGAAAATAAAAGTGTTATCAAATGTTTTAATTATAATTTTATTTGCTAATCCAAATGTAAGATATTTATTTGTAGATTCATAAAATTGATGATTATTGTTATCATATTTAGCTTTATTATCAAATTTTCAACTTATTAGAGGCGAATGAAGTAAAGATTCAAAATCTGTTTCTACACGCTTAACTTTATTAATATTTTGATAATTAAGATTAACATTTGGATGATTAAAAGATTTTGTATAAGTATATTTATCTTGTACATGTCTAACATTACAACTATGTAATATTAAGGGTGTGATAATTATATTACTAAGAAAAAGATATTTACTTATTTTCATTTAATACTCCAAAATAAATTCATAACTACTATAAATATTAACTGATAATCATTTTACAATAAAGATAAATAATATTAGATTAATAATGCTAAACAAAACATAAGGCATATTATTTAATTCATTAAGTAAATTTTTGATAATATTACCAATATTTAAATAAGATTCAAAATCTTTAATATTAAAAAAAGCTAATGAGGAAAAAACAACTAAATTTAAAGTTATATTATCTGTTCAAATACTAAACGTATAAAAAATAACTTTAGGGCATATATATTTAAATATTATTCTAAGATTAGTTAATCCTATAGATTTATAGGCAATAACGTATTCTTCTTTTTTTAAATTTTGAGTTTGATTATAAGCAACGTTAAAAAAACCAACAAAACCAAATAAACTTAAAAATAAAATAATTTTTCAATTATTATAAGAAGTTATTTTAAAAATAATAATGATAATAATTATTAAGGGTATTGTAGTTAAACTATTGAGTAAAAAATAACTAATTTTTAAAAATTTTTTATTAAAGTAAAAACCTAATGCAATACCTAAAAAAATACCAATAGTACTTTGAATAAGCGTTATTATAGTAACTAAAAAAATTGATCAAGCAAAATTAAATAAATAATTAGCCAATCTATCAATGCCTAAATCATTTGTGCCAAAAAGAAAAATATATTTTTGATTTTGCAAATATTCTATTAATTTATAAGGATTATATGTTATTTGAATTTTGTCTAAAAAAGTATTTTCTTTTAAAATGATCTCAGAATTATTGATTTTTTTTATTAAAAGATAAAAACTATCATTATTATCAAAATTTTTAGTAATTTGAGGTGTTAAATAATTTGGTAAATTATAGAAAAGTTGAGAATTTTGAATATTTTTATTAAAAGGATAAGGATAAAATATAAGAAGAAAAATTAAAAAGAAAATAAATAACACCAATATTATCAATAATATTAAATTAATTTTTTTACTTAAAAATCTTTTTAAAACAGTTTTGGAATTATGTTTTTCTTGATGAATTAATTCGATATTCAATCTTTTTTGTTTAGCGAATTGGAAAAGATCTTTTTTAAAAAAATTATTTTTCAATGTTTCTCCTTAAAAATCATTTATTAATAATTTGTTGTTTTAAAAAGTTAAACTGTTTGTTAATTATTAAATTATTATTTAAGTATTGATGTAAAAAATTAGTAATTAAATAATTAAATTGCATTAACAATAAATTAATAAGTATAAATTGCATGATTAAACTTATATTTTTATTATCAAAAGCAAAAATTAAAAAAGTTGATTGTCCTGGAATAAGGAAAATTCTTTCAACAATAATACTTAAAGTAATAATAAATAAAAGAATATTATTAAATTGTAAAAATATTTGTGCGCAAATTTGTTTAAAAAACACTTTGAAATATACTTGTATATCATTCATTCCTAGAGCATACATTTGCAACACAAATGGTTGTTTTTGAAATTTAATTATTGTATTTTTACTAATGATAGTAATAAAGACAAATAAAGGTAATATAAGTAAAACAATAGGTAAAAATAAAGAATAAATAACATACTGAATATCAAATTGATTTCAATTCAAAAACAAGACAGGAATATCATTTATTTCTGCTATTTTAATTAATAGAGGAGCAAGAATAAAAATAGGCAAAGCAATAATTAAATATAAAATAAGCGAAAATAAGATTGAAAAGGATCTATTACTTTTTAAAGCTATTAAACTGCCAATTGGTATGCCTAAAATTAAAGATATTAATAAAGAACTGGTAATAATAATTAAACTATGAGAAAAATAATAATAGAAATTAATAGTATTTTGATTAATTTTCGTTAAATTTAATAAAACATCTTTTAAATTGTTAGCAAAAGTTTTTTCATTGGGAAAAATAAGATACAAAAAAATAAAGGTACACATACTGATACCTAAAAAAATTATTAAGTTAGACAATATTTTTTTAACAAGATAGTGAAAAATAAGCATTTTTGCCGTTCTACAAGGCAAATTAAGCAATTAAATTATTAGACTTAAACGCCTTTAAAAGTTCATTTATTGCTTGTTCTTCATCTTCACCATTAGCTTTAATTGTGATAACATCATTTTTTCTAATGTTCATAGAAAGTATCATCATTACTGATTTTAGATTACCTACTTTACCAGTTTTATCCAAAACGATAACAATATCACTTTTAAATTTAGAAGCTTCTGATGCTATAAAGCTTGTTGGACGAGCGTGAAGACCAATTGGATCTATAATAGTTGCACTAAATGTTTTCATAATATCTCCTGCAAAATTCTATTTATATTATAACACTAGTAAATGTAAAACTATTTATAAATCAATAAATAAGATATAATTTTAAATAAGTATGATCAATATAAAAGAAAAACTTTTAAAAGAATTAAAAACTATTGCAGAAGAATTAAAAATAGAAAAGGAGATATTTTTAATTGAACCTAAATCTTATGCAGATTTAGCAACAAATATGGCAATGGGGAATAAAAATTACAATCCTATAGAATTAGCTAAAGAAATTATTTCAAGATTAGAATCAAAGAAAAAAGAATTGTATCTTAAGAATATAGAAATAGCAGGGCCAGGGTTTATTAATTTTTTTATTGAACAAGAATTGTTAGTAGAGAATATAAATAATGTTTTAGAACTAGGTAATGATTATGGTAAAGGCAATAGAGTGGGAAAAATTAATATTGAATATGTTTCAGCAAATCCTACCGGATATTTACATGTTGGACACGCAAGAAATGCAGCCATTGGTTCTGCTTTAGCTAATATTGTTGAATTTTCAGGATGAGAAGTAACAAGAGAATATTACATAAATGATGCAGGTAATCAAATAAATTTATTAGCCGAAAGTGTATTTGCAAGATATCAACAAATTTTTGATCCTTCTTATATAATGCCAGAAGAATCATACAAGGGTGAAGACATTATTTGAGCATCTCAAGAATTTTATAAAAAATATGGAAATAAATTTAAAAATGTTAAATTAGAAAATGAAATTTTGGATTTATGAAAAAAAGAATCGATTGAATTATTTTTAGGAGAAATTAAAAAAGATCTTGCTAAATTTAAAGCAGATATAAAAATTTGATTTAGCGAAAAATCATTATATGAAAATGATCGTGAAGTTATTAAAAATGCAATATCAAGATTAGCTAATACATATGAAAAAGATGGCGCTACCTGATTAAAAACTACTAATTACGGAGATGATAAAGATAGAGTAATAATTAAAAGTAATGGAGAATATACTTACTTTACTCCTGATATTGCTTATCATGATATTAAATTTCAAAGAACTAACAATTTTAAAGCAGGCAATGGAATACTTTTAGATGTATGAGGAGCCGATCATTCAGGTTATATTAAAAGAATGCAAACTGCAATGCAAGATTTAGGCTATAAAGGCGAAAATTTGATTGTTTTATCAATGCAACTGGTAAGATTAATGAAAAATGGTGAAGAATTTAAAATGTCAAAAAGAAAAGGAACATCATTTTTCTTAAGAGATTTTATTGATTTAGTAGGTACTGATAGTGCTAGATTTATTTTATTAGATAGAACTTATAATTCTAAATTAGATTTTGATATTAACATAGCAACAAGTAAAAACAATGATAATCCGGCAATTTTAGTGCAATATGCTAATGCTCGTGCTTATTCATTATTAAATAAAGCTAATAAATTAGATAAAGATATAAAAGTCGTAAAATTTAATAATGAAACTGACGAAAAATTGATTTCGACAATATTAGAATTTCCTGAAATAATTGAAAAATCAGCAGAGAAATATTTAACACATTTATTAACACAATATCTAATTAAATTAGCTAAGGAATTTAATTCTTGATATTCTAATGGTGGCAAAATTATTGGTCATGAAAACGAAGAAAGTTTATTAGCTATTGTAAAAGCAGTTAATATAACTTTAGAAAATGGTTTGAAACTTTTAGGTTTGTCTACTCCTCACAATATGTAACAAATATTTTAAATAATAAAAATGTTGCTTTATTAGGAAGCAACATTTTTATTATTTTCTTAAATTTAATTCACTTAAAGCTTTTTGGTAAGTTTCAAAATTGGTGTGTTTTAAATGTTGTAATAATACTCTACGTTTGTTAATTTTTGCTAAAAACCCTCTTTTAGAATGAAAATCCTTTGGATTATTAGTAAAATGAGGTTTTAAATCTTCAATTTCAGCAGTTAAAATAGCAATTTGAACAAAAGTATTACCAGTATCTTTTGCGTTAGCACCATATTTTTTAACTAATTCTTGTTTTTGTTCTTTAGTAATCATAATTCTCCTTTTTAAAGAAATATGTTTTAGCCTAGTAATAATTAAAATATTATAACCAAGTCTAAAATTTAATTTATTAATAATGTAATAATAACATAAAATTAACTTTTAGTGTTTATTTGTACAAAAAACTTTTTACATTCTTCTAAATCTTTTTCTTCTATTTCAAAATTTTCGTTAGAAAAAATGGTCTTTATTAATTTTAATGGTTTAATTGTAACTGTATTTTTTGAAGTAATATCTAATTTATAATCTAAATTCATCAATTGATTTTTAAGTAAATTTTTGGCAAAAATAACATAATGAGTATATTCACCCATTTCTAGATAAGCAGCATATATTCCTGAAGGTATATTAATAATATTATTTGAATAATTTAAAGTGTAAGTATTATTATTTGTTTGATTAATTTGAGCAGTAAAACCATAATGATAAGAATTTAAATTATTCACTAATTCAATTTCTCCAGAAACAAGACATTCTTTAAGAAAGGAAGTGGAAATTTTTTGACCATTATTTAATGATAATTCATCGATAATTAAATAATTATTTGGATAGTTTGTATTTAGTCATTCTATATTGCCTTCGCCATTTTTGCCAAATTTAGCATCCGGTCCTATTATAAGAGTAAATTCGTCTTGCGTATTGATTATACTATTGAAAAAAGTTGTAGCATCAAAATGTGATATTTCTTTAAAATTTAATTCAATAGCATAGGGAATTCCCATATTGGCAAATTGTTGTATTCTGTATTCCACATTAGAAAAAATTAATTTTTGATAATTTTTAGGTAAATTTTCAACATCTTTTATATAAATTAGAACAATATCACGTTTTGTATCATTTTGTTTTAGATCAAATGCTTTTTGTAATAGTGATTGATGACCCAAATGAAAACTTTCAAAAGCTCCAAATAAGTAAATAGGTTTATAAAAATTTTTTTTATTATTTATAGTAAAAATTTGCATAATAATATCCTTATTTAAAATAATACGTTTACACGTATTATTTTTTTAAATTTTAAAATCATTTATCCCAGGAAAAATTTGTTCTTCAGCTCCTGGTAAAGCTCAATATTTATTTTTTATTCTTTTTTCGATATTTAATTGACGTTTAGTTTCTAATTTTATTCAAATTCATGGAATAATAAAAATAGTTGAATAAGTAATAATTATTGATATTAATATTAAAGTTAAATTAAAAATTAAATTATTTTGTACTTGCACAACAAGTAAAGCAATAATAATAGAAAGAGTAATTAATATAGAAAACGAAATTTTTTTAATATTTTCTTTAATTGTTTCATTAATTAATTGTTTTAATTGTTCTTTATTTAAAAAATCTTGATAATATAATTGATCTATTTTATTTTTTAAATGATTGAAAATCATGAAGCTGTGATTAATAGATAGAATTATTATAGCTAAAAATGCACTAATTATAATAGGAGAAATTATCATTCTAGTAATTACAATAATAGATAAAGTTAATAAAATATTGTGTATTAAAATTAACATAATAGTTAAAGAATAAGTTCATTTAAATTTAATTAATGCATAAATAATTATTATTATTGAACAAATGCCTATAGCTGTGCTAGCATTGATTATTAAACGTTTAATTTCTATAGGTGTTGTAATAAAACTTGTGATATTTAATAATGGGAATTGATTATTAATAATGCTTTTAATATTGTCTAAATTATTTGTTAAATCTTCAGGGATATTAATACTTATTTTAAATAAACTGACGTTATAATTAGCTGGTAAAATATGTAAATAATTATCTAAATTATTTATTTTCAAGGATTCTTGATTATTTAATAAAAATGATTTAATATTTTGTGCTTCTAAGTTGGTAATAGGATTAATTAAATCACCTTGAATTATTATATTAGTGTTAGTTTTTAAACTAAATGAACGATTAAAACCATCTCAAATATTATTGTTATAACCACTAATAGAAGCATAAATAATTAAAGCAATACAAATAATTAAAATGGAGCTTAAGAAATATCATTTACTATTTTTTTCATAATCATATTTGTTATAAAAAGTATTAGAATTAATATTATTAATTTTTTTATAATTAATTCCTAATAATCATAATTTTTTATCAAAATAACCAGTAAAGATTAAAAAATGAGTAAGTAATTTAGTTAAAAATAAAATTATTATAATATTTAAAATCGCTGAAAAAACTAATATTAAACTAAAAGCCTTCACATCATTTATACCAATATAAAACATAATAAAAGCCACGAGTAAAATTAAAATATTCGTATCCAGAATGGAATTGGTATAGTATCTATATGTTTTTTTTATAGCTTTTTTTAATTTTTCACCATTATAAATTTCTTGTTTTAATTTTTCGAAAATGGTTATATTAGTATTAAATGCTATTGATATAACTATTATGAGAGATGTTATAGTTATTGGTGAATATTCACCTCTTAAGATTGTAAACATTAATAAAGTTAAAAATATGAATAAGGATAATGATATAGTATTGAGAACGCCTAATAATCCATAATTTATAAGCATAAAAATAATAATTAAAGATAATATGACAATACCGGCTATTAAAATATTTTCGAATGAACCAAAAGTATTTGTATTATCTATGTAATTTGAAGTTAAAAAATTTAATTCATATGTTGAAGTTCCATAATTTATATTAGCAGCTATTTTTTCTGCTTCTAAAGAATTAAAATTACCGTTAATTAAAAAAGAAGAACCACTTAAAGCTTGCGAAATAGTTTCTTGATTAATTAAAAATTCTTTAGCATTGAATTGTTTTAATTTAAGTATGTTATTTTGAACTTGATTATCAGTTTCTATAAAAGGTTTTTCATCTACAAAAACAAAATTGTACGGATTTTCTTTAGCATTTAATCATTGTTGAGGAAATTCACTTTTTGCTAAATTAATTAATTTATCTAAGTTTAATCACATCAAAAGTGTTTTGTTCTCATTTTTAGAAATATAATCAGTAGCATCTGTTCAAGCAATTTGTGCACTTGAATCTTGTAATTCAATTCGAATAGCATAATTATTTGCCGTTTGAGCAAATTCTGTTTTAGCACTATTAATTTTCGAAGGAACAATATATTTTTGCAAATTATCATAATCTATATTTTCTTTATTTGAATTAAATTTGCCGTTAACAAATAAAGGTATCATATTAGTATCAGTGAAGATTAAATTAGATTTATCTATGATAGATTTAATAAATATTTCTTTTTCTTTATCGTTGAAATCACCTGTTTTGGTTATTTCAATTTGATTCAAAGATTTAGCTTCTATTTTAGTGCCGTTAAATGATACACCACCAGTTAATCTATTGTTTATATTTCTTATAATATCATTAGTATCATTTTGAGAAATTTTACTTGCATTATTATCAATTTGAACTAATACTTGTATACCTTTATTATATTCAATGCTTTTATTAACATTTTTAGACAAATAAAAAATACTTGTAAAAGTAATTACACAAATAGATGCAATCAAAGTAAATATTATGATAAAAATTCTTTTTCAATTAGACAATTTAAAAGAATTATGAATTATTTTTTTAAATTTTCTTCACATATGATAATAATTATATTATTAAATAATATAGCTGTGAAAATAAAAAATAGTAAAAATTAGATGAAAATTATTTTTGTGCTATCATTTAATAGTATGGAAACGTAATTTAATGGCAAAATATCAGCTTGCCATGCTGACTATGGGGGTTCGATTCCCCTCGTTTCCTCCATATCTATTTTAAGACCTATCTGATTATTTTTGATATTTTAAAATAATCAGATTTTTATTTTTTAAATTTGAATAATAGTCAAAAAAAATTATTTTTTGTTGTAATAATTTTTATTTTTAGTTATAATAATAACGTTATTTATAAAAATGCCGATTTAGCTCAGCGGTAGAGCAGCTGGCTGTTAACCAGTTGGTCACAAGTTCGATCCTTGTAATCGGCGCCATTTGGTCTGTTGGTGAAGAGGTTAACACACATGGTTTTCATCCATGCATACACGGGTTCGATCCCCGTACAGACTGCCATGGAGAGTTAGCTCAGTTGGGAGAGCATCGCCCTTACAAGGCGAGGGTCATGGGTTCGAGCCCCTTACTCTCTACCATTTATTCCAAAGGTTTTCCTAATAGTCTAAGGACTATTTTTTTTATTTAATTTAACATTTAAATTATGGCATAATTATAAAATGATTAAAAAAGCAGGAAAAGATGCATGAAATGTTGTTAAACGTGGCAACATGTTCATGTTAGCTATTGGTTTATTATTAGGTACTTCTTTTAATGCGGTTGTAAGTTCTTTAGCTAATCATGTAATAATGGCAGCTATAGCTAAAGTTTTAAATACAGGTGGTTTAGAACAATGAGAAGTAAATGGTATATTTATTGGTAAATTTTTAGCAGCCTTAATATCATTTTTAATTGTTGCAATAATTATTTTTATAGCTTTATGAACAACATTTATAATAATTGAAGTTATAAGAAAAAATAAAGAAAAATTTTTTAAAAAAACCTCACAAGAATCTAAACAAATAGAAGAAACACAGACTGTAAAAGAACCAACGACAGAAGAATTAATTTTAGAAGAATTAAAAAATTTAAATAATAACATAACTAATTTAAAAAATTCAAAATAATAAAAAGGCATTTGAAATAAATGCCTTTTTATTAAATTAATTGATCAAAAATATCATCACCTGTTTCAGTTACAATTGGTAAATCTCAATTACGAGCGATTATATTTCCAGCTGTTCCTAAACCATTTACATCATTTAAAACTCTTGGTTTTTTAAATGATTTTGAAAAAATTGTTAGAGGTAATAATTCTCTAGTGTGATTAAAACCAGGATAAAGTGGGTCATTACCATGATCACTAGTCATAATTAATAAATCATCTTCATTCATTACATTAATTAATTTTGCTAATTTAGTATCTAAAGTTGCTATATTAGATGCATAACCGTCTACATCTCTTCTATGACCATAATGTGAATCAAATTGAACTAAATTAGTAAATATAAGACCTTGTGTTTCAGGATCTGAAGCTAATTTAATAGTAATATCCATTCCATCAGCATCACCTTGCGAAGGAAAATGTTTTGAAATTCCCTGCCCAACATAAATATCATTAATTTTACCTACACTAATAGTAGGAATATTATTGTCCATTAAAGAATTTAATATTAATTTTGGTGGTTTATTTGCATAATCATGACGATTAAAAGTTCTTACATATTTACCATCTTCTCCTGTGATAAATGGTCTAACTATAATTCTTCCTACATTTCATTCAGGTTTAGAAGAACAAATTTGACGTGCTAATTTACCATAACGATATAAGTTGTCTAAACCTATTCATTCTTCATGTGCGGCAATTTGTAATACAGAATCATTAGAAGTATAAACTATAATAGCTCCTGTTTCTTGTTGTTCTTTTGCCAATTCATCAATAATTGCAGTTCCAGAAGCAGCTTTATTTCCTATTATTTTTCTATTATCAAAAGCTTTTTCTAATTCAGCAATTAAATCAAGAGGAAAACCATTTTCAGCAAAAGTTGGGAAAGGAACATTAGTTTTAATTCCCATCATTTCTCAATGTCCTGCTAATGTATCTTTAGCATTAGAAACTTCTTGTACTCTGGCAACATATGCTTTCGGTTCTTTAACATGATAATTACCATCAAGAGTAGTAATATTTCCTATTCCTAATTTTTTTCAAGTATCAATATGGAAAAGAGCAGATTTAGAAGCAGATAAAATGGTGTTTGCTCCTTTATCACCAAAACTTTTTTGATCTCTATCTGGACCAATTCCAAGTCCATCAGTTACAATCATAAAAATTCTTTTAAATTTAGGCATAAATTCTCCTATAAATTTTCTAAATTATTATATTTATAATTATATTTTATTTTTTTCTTTTAAATATCTTTCCACTTCTTCGTTACAATCTTTAATTACAGCATCTATATCATCAAAAGAAGTTAACATTGAGCCAGAAGCTCTTTCATGTCCGCCTCCGCCTCATTTAATTGCTACATTTCTTACGATTGGACCATTAGAGCGATATTCCACTCTTATTCTTCCATCTTCTTCTTCTAAAAATTGTACTCAAAGAGGAAAACCAACAATATTACCTATGGAATTTACTCTAACACATTCATTAGGTTTTTTATTAAGTTGTTGAATAGTAGCGTAATTAATAGTAGTATAGGCTACTTTTCCAACAGTTTTTAAATTTGCTAATAAAATTGATTGCAATTTTAAATCAGAAAATTGTGTAGCTGCTAATCCTGAAAAAATTTTTTCAGCATCAAGATTTTGCTTATATAAATATGCTGCTAATTCATGAGTTCGTGCAGAAACATCATTAAATGAAAATCTTCCGCTATCAGTTACTAATCCTAAAAAAACATAATTAGCTGCTTTTTGGTTAAATTGTCAATTATTTTGAAAAGCTAATTCAGCAATCATTTCGCAAGCTGCTATTCTTGATGATTCCACTCACCGTGTACATTGATCTAAATCATCTTCATTAGGATGATGATCAATACGTATAGTTTCAGCAAAAAGATTTTTATCTAAAAGTTCTCTTGCTTCAATTCTTTCTTTAAAATTAGCATCAACTATTACAGCTAAAGATTTTTTTAAAATGTTTTCATTAGGGTATTGATCAAAATTAAATTTCATAAAGTTACTAAAAGCACCTTTACTATCTCCTACTGCATAAATTTGTTTACTAGGATAATTTAATTTTAATAATTCTTTTAAACCAAATTGACTACCTAAACAATCTCCATCAGGTCTAATATGATGAAAAATAACAATTGAATCGTATTTTTCAATTTTTTCAGTTATTTCTTGTCAAGAACCTATATGCATTATTTATTCTCTCAATCTATAATAGCTTGATTTAAATGTTTTAATACTTGTGGTATTTGTTCAAAAGAATCTAAAGTAATACCAGCAGCATTATCATGTCCGCCCCCGCCGTAAAGTTTAGCTATATTATTAACTTTAGGACCATTTGAACGCAATCTTCCTCTTACTTTACCGTCAGGAAGTTGAATAAAAAAAGCTCAACATGAATTATTTTCAATATTAGCTAATTCATTAATAAAACTTGCTGCTTTAAGATTATCAAAATTAAATTTTTCTAAAATTTCATTAGTTACTGAATAATATAAAACCCGGCCTTCCTTTTTAAAGTTTTGTAAAATTTCACCAATAAATTTTAAATCACTAATTGAACGTTTGTTTAATTCTAAATAAATAGAACCTGGGTTTAATTCAGCTTGTTCATATAAAAAGGCAGTCAATTTGTGTGTTCTAGCTGAAGTTTCCGCATACATAAATCTACCGCTATCTGTAACAATTCCTAAATAAATGTGACGAGCAGCTTTAGCATTAACTTTTCATTTTGCATCATAAGCAATTTGAGCGATCATTTCTGCAGCAGCTGCATAATATTCGTCAACTCATAAATAGTCATATTCAATATCGCTACCATTTGGGTGATGATCTATTCTTAAAGTAGCTGTTGTTTTTTTCTCTACTAATAATTGTGCTGTTTCGATTCTATCGCTAGATGAAGCATCAACTACAATACCTAAAGAATTATTAAAATCAATGGTTTCTATTTCATCATATTCATAATTCATAAAATTAAATACATTAGCATTATTACCTGGAGTAAAAACTTTTTTGTTAGGGAAATTTAGTCTAATTAATTCAGCTAATCCAGCTTGACTACCTAAACAATCTCCATCAGGTCTAATGTGGTGAAAAATAATTATATTATCATATTTTTCAATGGCATCAATTGCTATTTTTGATGAACCTATTATCATAAAAAATCTCCTTAAGTTAGATTAAAAATAATTACAATTAAATTATAGATTTAGATTAAAAAAATAAAACACATTTATATATTTTTAAATTTTTGTGTTTTATAGGAAATTTTAAAAACTCATTTTCAAAAATAACCAATAGCAACAATAAAAAAGAAAAAAACAATCACTATTAATATATTTAAAAAAATAATTAAAGCTAAATTAGAACCACTATAAAAAAGAGGTTGGGCAAAATTTAAAAATGAATATATGTATAAATTTAAATGTTTAAATAAATTAATATTAACTTGCATATTTATTTCTAATAAATTTTTAGTATCTAAAGCAATAAAAAATGTTATTAAAGCAAAAAAATAAAAAAGAAGAACAGGTATTGTTGCTAATCAAATTTGTTTTTGATTTATTTGCATATTCTTTTTATTAATAAATAAAATAATTAAACTTAATAAAGGATTTATTAAGTGAACCAAAATAGAAGATAATAAACCAATATCTTGATATTTACCATTTTTTAAACTATCAGGAAAAATTAAGATTCAAAAAACTATTAAAGTAATAGTAATAAATTGATTAGACATAAAAAGCATTTGCTTAATTAAAATGTTTTTGTTAAAAATTAAAAACATTATTAAAGCAACAACTACAAAGGTGTTGGATAAATAAGTAAATGTTGCTGTATTAAATCAAAATCTAGCTATCATTTGAGGTAATAAAATTGCATTTTTTTCAGATAAAAGATCATTTTTAGTTTCTAATTTTAAATTTAAAAAAGCATTGTTAATATCTTTTGTTTGATTTATTCAATTTGTAATTGCTGCCACAAATAAAGAAATAATAATAATAGAAGTTAAAATGAAAGTTATTTTATATGTTATTTCTTGTTTTTTAAATCAAGCAAAAATATTTATTAAATTTTTATTTTGACTTTTTGATCTCATGATAAATAAATACCATGCCTTTCATAATGAGTTAATAAATGTTGATAAATGAATGTATCTATTTCAATACTTACTAATTTAATATATTTATCGTAGTTGAATTTACAATAATAAATTAGTTCTAATATTTTACTACTTAAAAAAACATTTTGATTATGTTTATAGCATTCAAAACCGCCATTATAAAAATCAAAGTTAGAAATTTTTTCTCTCGAAGAACAAATATGACAACCATTAAAAATCGGTTCAATTCCTAAATCAGACAAACCTTGCATTAATAAGTAAGTTTTTACAAAATTTAACTCAGTACTTGATAATTGACTAATATGATTAATAATATTTTTATATTCAAAAAAAATTTTTGTTGTTTTATTAAAAGTAAAAGCATTTAAAAAATTACTTATTTTAATAATAAATTCTAATAAATCATTTCTTTTATAATCAAGAGTAGTTAATAATGTGGCTTTTTTTAATTTACTTAAACTATGAAAATAACGAGAAGGAAAATATTCTATGTTGATTAATTGACCTATAAGCAAATTAGCTCGATTTTTAGAATGAGCTTTATTTATGCCTTTGGCTAATAAATTAAAAATACCATTTTCTGACATTACTTTAATAATACAATCATTTTCATTAGCACTTAGATCATTTATTTCTAACAAGATAACTTCTTGAGTAATAACATTATTCATATATTTCCTTAGTTAATTTAATTATAGTATTATTTGGTAAAATGTTATAATTACTAAATTATTAGTAAATGACATTATAGGAGTATTAATGGATCAAAAACAAAATGAAATATTAGATTTATTCATTGATGTTTTATCTTCAACACCTGGTGTTGCACGAATTATAAAAAAAGATTTGAACAAATATAATTATTTTAATGATATTAATGTCGAATATAATAATGGAGTTTGAAATTTTACTGTTTCTTTAATTATTTTAGAAAATGCTAATTGTAAAGATATTTTAACATCAATAAGTTCCTTATTAAATTACAAACTAAAAATGAATAAAATGAAATTAGGAAAGTTAAATATTTTTATAGAAGGAATTAACAATGATTAAAAATATGGATGGTCAGTTATTTGCAGCTTTAGTTTTATCAGGTTCAAATAATTTATATAATAATAAAAATAAAATTGATGCTTTAAATGTTTTTCCTGTTCCTGATGGAGATACAGGAACTAATATGTCTTATACTGTAGAAGCTGCGGCAAAAATAATTACAAATTTAAATACTAAAAATTTATCTGAAGTTTCTTCAAAAATTGCCAAAGCTATGCTTTTTGGTGCTAGAGGTAATTCTGGTGTAATCTTAAGTCAAATTTTTAAAGGTTTTGCAATAGGTTTTGAAAATAAAGAAAGTGTTAGTGTTTTAGAATTATTAGAAGCTTTTAAAGCAGCTACTAATAAGGCATATTCATCGGTTATTAAACCAATTGAAGGCACAATTTTAACAGTGATAAGAGAAATAACAGAAAATTTAGAAAAAAATATTGATCAAAGTACTTCTTTTAATGATTTTTTTAGATTAGTTGTGCAATTTGCAAGAGTTTCATGTGATAATACACCAAATAAGTTAAAAGTTTTAAGAGAAGTTGGTGTAACTGATTCTGGTGGTGAAGGTTTATACACTATTTTAGTCGGCATGAATAGTGCATTAAATGGACAAAAAATAGAAATTTCCAGCGAAAATAATTCCATCGAAACTTTTGTTAGCGATAATGAAATTTATGAGGGCGAGTTTGGTTATTGCACAGAATTTATTTTAGAATTAACTAATAAAAATGAATTTGATAAAAATAATTTTGAAAAAAATTTAAAGAAAAAAGCTAATTCATTAGTTGTTGTGCAAGATGATGAAATTGTTAAAGTTCATGGCCATACTTTAAAACCTGGTGATTTATTAAACTACGGACAAAAATTTGGAGAATTTGTTAAAATCAAGTCTGAAAATATGACCAAACAAGCAACTGAATCTAAAAATAAAAATATTGTTCATAATAGTGATGATTCAGAAAGTGAATGTGCAATTATTTCATGTAATTTAGGATCAGGCATAATTGAAAGAATGATTAGTTTAGGAATCGATGCAATTATTGAAAGCGGACAAACTCAAAACCCTTCTGCTAAAGATATTATCGACGCGATAAATAAAGTAAAAGCAAAAAATGTTTTTATATTACCAAATAACTCTAACATTTTCTTAACAGCTCAACAAGCTGCAACAACTATACAAGATAAACAAGTTTATGTAATTAATACAAAAAGTCAAATTCAAGGTTTTAATGCTATTTTGAATTTTAATAAAGATGATAGTGCTAAAAATAATTTAGAAACCATTAATTCAGCAATAAAAAATGTTATTAGTGGGGAAATAACTCAATCAATTAGAAATACTAAATTACATGGTGTCAAAATTAAAGAAGGTGAATTTATAGGAATAGCAAATTCTAAAATTCTAACCTCAAAAAACAATTATTTAGAAGCAGCTAAAGAATTAATTAATAAAACAATAACTAAAAATAGTGAATTTGTGACTATATATTATGGTAATGAAGCTACAGAAGAGGATGCACAAGTTTTAGAAACATATATTAATAATGAATTTAATTTAGATGTAGAAATTGTTGATGGTAATCAACCCACGTATCATTTTTTAATAGGAATTGAATAATGAAAAAATTTAAAATAGCTTTTGATTTAAATGGTAATGATAATGGCATTAAAGCTGGATTAGTAGCTTCTAAAAATTTTTTAGAACAAAATAATAATTTCCATATTTATTTATTAGGCAATGAAGAAGAAATAAAAAATTTTTACAATAATAATTTACCTAACAATTTGACAATTGTTAATAATTCTTTAGTTTCTCAAGATAAAAAAAATTTAAGAAAAGCTTTGCACGAGAATACATCAATGAACATGGCAATTGATTTATTAGCTAATAATGAAGTTAATGCGGTATTATCTTCTGGAGACTCAGGTTTATATTTATCAGCTGCAACATTAAAATTAAAAAGATTACAAGGAGTTTCAAGACCGGCATTTATGCCTGTTATGCCTACTACAAAAGGCAAAAAATTTTTATTATTAGATGTTGGTGCTAATATTGAAACTAAATCAGACTATTTAGTTGAATGAGCAAAAATAGCTAATGTATTTGCTAAAAAAATTTTAAATGTTTTAGAACCAAAAATAGCATTAGTAAATATAGGTACTGAAGATTATAAAGGCATTGATATAATTAAAGAAGCTAATTATTTATTAAAAAATGAAGAACAAATTAATTATCTTGGTTTTGTTGAAACAAGAGATATTTTAAATTATACATGTGATGTTGCTTTGATTGATGGCTATGGTGGTAATTTAGTTTTAAAAAGTTTAGAAGGCGCTATTTTATCTTTTAAGGATTTATTAAAAAATAAAATTAAAACTAAATTTATAAGAAAAATTGGTTATTTATTTTTAAAAGGAGCTTTTAAAGATGTGGCTGAAACATTAGATTATCGTAATGTTGGTGCTGCTTGAGTAATTGGTGTTAATGGCGTGATAATTAAATCGCATGGTTCAAGTGATGACAAAGCTTATTTAGGAGCATTAAATCAAATTAAAATTGCTTTAGAAAATAATATTTTAGAAAATGTAAAAAAAGAATTAAACATAAATGATTAATCAAGATAAATTCAATGAATTTCTAAAAAAATATAATATAGAAATTAAAAATTTTAATTATTTTCAAGAAGCATTAACTCATAATTCTTACATTAAATTTCAAGCCAAAAATAAAAACATTAAAAACTATCAAACATTAGAATTTCTTGGAGATTCTATTTTACAATTTCTTGTTTCAGTATTTTTATATAAAAATCATAATGAATTAGAACAAGGTAAATTAACTTTGTTACGTTCTAAAATGGTAAATACCAAAAATTTAAATGAATTATCTCACGAATTAAAATTATTGGATTTTTTACTTACTGCATCAGGTAAAATGTCAATAGAAGTTAAAAAAAGTGAAAAAGTAGGAGCAGATATTTTTGAATCCCTTGTTGGAGCCATTTTTTTAGATCAAGGTTTGGAAAAAACAATTAATTTTTTAAAACAAACATTATTTCCTACAGTAAATAAATTTAATGTTGAAAATTTAAAAGACTTTAAATCACAACTACAAGAATATATGCAAAGTTTTTCTAAAAAAACTGTTAATTATCAAACTATTTCTATAAATAATGATCATTTTGAAGCAAAAGCAATTCATAATAATAATACTTATGGTGTAGGCATAGGTAAAAATAAATTAGAAGCAGAAGAAAATGCAGCAAAAAATGCGTTAGAAAAATTAAAAAAATAACTTGTTTTTAATAAGTTATTTTTTAAAAATTAAAATGCCGACATTTTTTCATTAAATATAAAAATTAATAAAATTAAAATTATTATTAAAATCAATAAAACACTTACAGTAGTTCATAAAATAATAGAAGATCATATAATTCTTTTTTTATTATTTTTCAAATGTTTATCTGAATGGTCAATTATATCAACAGTACTGTGATACAATTTTTCTTTATGTTCATCATACAAAAAATCTAATTCGTCTCTATGATAAATTTTTAATTTTTCAGCATCTATTATTGATGAAGATATAAAAACATCATTATCTTTTAAAACAATTTTATTTTTCTTTTCATTAATAGTGGTTTTATTGTTCATATTATTATGATAACAAAAATAAAATAGAAAGAAAATATTTAATTTTAGCATTTTTAAATTTCTTGTGCTAAAATAAATTTATGTCAAAAAAAGATCTTTATCAAATTCTAGGTGTTAACAAAAATGCTACACAACAAGAAATTAAAAATGCTTATCGTAAATTAGCAATGCAATATCATCCAGACAAACTAAAAGATGGTACAAGTGATCAAAAAATGCAAGAACTTAATGCTGCTTATGAAGTATTAAGCGATCCTGAAAAAAGAAATAATTATGACCGTTTTGGTAATGCTGATGGTCAAGCTAATTTTCAAAATATGGATTTTGGAAATTTTACAGGTGGTTTTAATTTTAGTGATATTTTCGGTGATTTTTTTAGTTCATTCGGTAGTAGACAAAATAGAAAAAATCATGGTCCTATCAGAGGTCAAGATATTGAAGTTGAAATGACTATTGATTTTTTATCTGCAGTTTTAGGTAAACAAATTAAGCAAACGCTTAATAAATATGAATTATGTTCTAAATGTAATGGTACAGGAGCACAAAATCCTAATTCAATACAAACCTGTAATAAATGTTCAGGCACAGGTAATATTCATGTTGAATTAAATACTCCATTTGGTAAAACTATAAGAGTTCAACAATGTACCAACTGCTATGGAACAGGAAAAATAATTAAAGAAAAGTGTACGAATTGTTATGGAAATATTTATATAGAAAAAACTAAAATAGTAACTTTTGATATACAACCAGGAACATTAACAGGGGATCAAATGAAACTGGATGGTTTTGGAGAAAAAGGACAAAACGGAGCTCCTTCTGGTAATATGTATATTTCTTTTAGAGTTAGAGAACATAAATTTTATAAAAATGATAGGTTAAATATATATGCTACTGTACCTGTTTCATTTTTAGATATCATTAAAGAAAATACTATTTTAATTCCATCACCTTATGGTCCTTTTGAATATAAATTAAAAAATAATTTAAGAGATAAAGATAGAATTGTTATAAAAAATAAAGGAATTAAGAAAGGTTCAAAAATAGGAGATTATATTATTACATTTAATATTATTTTGCCTAATTTTTCAAGTAGAGATTTTAAAAAAATGTCAAATCTTTTAATTGAATTTAATGATGATTCTAATCAAAATTTAATAAAAGAAGTAGAAAAAATTAAATAATGGATAAAGAAGAAAAACAATATACTTTAAAAAGTTTACATAAGAGTTTATTAAAACAAGATAAAAAATTTCAAGAAAATTGAGATTTTTTCGTTTCTTTTATTGATGAAAAAGAATTTTGAAAAAAACATGATTTTGAATTTAATGATTTAAATTTAAATGAATTAAAAGTTAAATATATAGAAAATCAAGAAATAGAAACTTTTGTTACTCTTCTTGATGAATATATTAATCAAACTTACAAGAAAAATAAAAATGAATTTAAAGATATCAATTATTCTTCTGATGAATTAAATTTTGTTTTAGAAGAATTAAATTGTTTAGAAAACGATGATTATATTGAAGATGATAAGTTTATAAATGAAAATAATAAAGAAGAAACTACTATTATAACTATTGAAAATAAAAAAATTAAGTAGTTTCTTTTTAAATAAAGTTAATTTTAAATTTTACTATTATAACTAAATATATAATATAAAATTAATATATTAAAGATTTAATAACATCATTTTGTTTATTTCTCTTTCAGGAGCTTTTATGAGAAAAATTAATATTGCAATTGATGGCCCTTCAGGAGCCGGTAAATCAACTGTTTCAAATGAATTGGCTAAAAGATTAGGTTATATTTTTGTTAATACTGGTAGTTTTTATCGAACTGTAGCCTATTTTTTATTACAAAATGAAGTTGATATTCTTAATGAAGAAAAAGTAGTGGAATTTTTAGATATTTTAAATTTAAAACACCAAATTACTATTGATGATAAAGAAAATATATATTTGGATAATAAAAATATTACTGCTGCAATTAGAGCAGATTTAATTTCAAAAGCTTCTTCTAAAATAGCAACTTATAAAAAAGTGAGAGAATTTGTTGTTAATACTATTCAATCAATTACTAAAACTAATAAAGGTTATATAATGGATGGTAGAGATACTACTTTTAGAATTATGCCATTTGCAGAAGTAAAAATTTTTTTAACAGCTTCATCAGAAGAAAGAACAAAGAGAAGAATTAAACAAAATAAAGAATTAGGTTATGAAACTAATTTTGATATTGTTTTAAAAGAAATTAAAGCTAGAGATTATCAAGATACTCATCGTGAAGTAGATCCATTACACAAAGTTAATGATGCAATAGAAATTGATTGCACTAATATGTCGTTTGAAAATGTAGTTGAAACAATAATTAATATAGTTAAACAAAAGGTTGAAAATGGCGAATAATGTTATAGCAATAATTGGTAAACCAAATGTAGGCAAAAGTACATTATTTAATAGATTAATAGGTAAAAAAGTTTCTATTACTTATGATCGTCCAGGAGTAACTAGGGATAGATTATATGAAAAATTAATTTGAAATGGCAAAGAAATTAGAATCATTGATACTGGTGGTATTGAAATTGAAAATAAACCTTTTCAAGAGCAAATAAGAACCCAAGCAGAAATTGCAATTGAAGAAGCTAATGTAATAATTTTCATGATTGATGGTACTGCTGATGTAACTAATGACGATTTAATGATTGTAAGCAAATTAAGAAAATCAAATAAACCAATCGTTATTGCAGCAAACAAAATGGAAGCACATATGAATGATTTTAATTATTCACTTTATTCATTAGGAATAGAAAATATTTTTCAAATTTCTGCGCAACATGGTAATGGAGTAGGTGATTTATTAGATAAATGCTTAAGTTATTTAGATTTAAGAGAAAATTCTGATGAAAAACTATTCAAATTAGCTATTATAGGACGACCTAATGCTGGCAAAAGTTCATTATTGAATAAATTGAGTAATAATAATCGTTCGATAGTTTCTGAAATAGCAGGCACTACTCGTGATAGTGTTAAAACTAAAGTAAAAATAAATAATGAATTATTTGAAATAATAGATACGGCCGGAATTACTAAAAAAAGTAAAATAGAAGATGAAGTCGAAAAATATGCTCTAATGCGCGCTATTTCATCTTTGGATGAATCAAATTTATCAATTATACTTATTGATTCAACAAAGGAATTATCTCATTTTGATTCAAGAATAATTGGATATGCTTTAGAAAATAATAAACCAATTATTATTGGCGTTAACAAGTGAGACTTGATAGATAAAAATTCTTATACTATTAATGAATATGAAAAAAATATGAGAAATAAATTTCATTTTGTTCCATGAGTGCCCATTATCTTTTTTTCAGTTAAAACTGGACAACGTTTAGATAAGTTAATTTCCATGATATTAAAAGTAAAGGAAAATTTATCAAGAAATGTTAAAGCCTCTATTTTATCTAATTTTATAAGAGAAACTCAAATTATACAACCTGCACCACCATATAATGGTGGCAGGTTAAATATATATTTTGTTAAACAAATAATTTCTGTTATACCTACTTTTACTTTTTTTGTAAATAACAAAAAATTTTTGCATTTCAGTTATGAAAGACATTTGGAAAAAGAAATTAGAAAAGTTTTGGATTTTACTGGTTGCCCAATAAAATTAATCTTTAAAAACAAAAATGGATTGGAATAAAAATTACTATAAAATTTATAGTAATTTTTTATATTTCATATTCAATGGTTTTTCTTTTTAATATGTTAAAAAAAGTATAAAGCAAAATAGGATCTTTGTAATTAGTTTTAGATAAATGTTTTTCTATCTCATTAATAGAAAATAACGATCCAACAATAGTAAATTTGTTTTTTTCTTTTCTTTGTTTTAATACATTACAAATAAATTCTAAAATAAATGGAAAGGTATTTTTAATTGAATTTAAATCATCTATTACTAGAACATCTAATTCAACAAATTTTTTTATTAATTCACTAGTTGATTCTTTTTGAAAAATTCATTCACTAATAAATTGTTTTCAATTATCATATTTTAAATATGCAGTTAATTTATATCTTCTAGCAAAATAATTAGCAATTGCTTGTAATAAATAACTTTTACCATTGCTTTTTTTAGAATAAATAAAAAGATCTCTTATTTCTTTTTTATTATCTAATATATTATTGTAATAATTTAAATTATTAACAATGTCTTGTTTATTTTTTCCATATTTATCTGCAGAAAAAATAATTTTGCTTCTCAAACAATTAGGATTTGGATTATCAATACTAGTAAATCTTAGCGATTTTTCTCTAATTAATTTACGGGAAGGTTGATGATATTTTTTTAATATTAAATTATTGTTTTGGTCTCTAAAAATTTGTATATTAAACATATCATGTTCATTATTATTTTTTTTAGAGACAATAGATATTAATTCGCCGGTATATTGTAATATTTCTGCATTAGTTATATTATATTTTTCAATTAATTTAGAAACAATAGGATCATTGTGGAAAAAATTTAAAATAATATCATTATAATATTCTGAATTGTTATTTAATTCTTGAAAAACAAAATCAGATACTTTGTTGTTTTTAGTCATCTTAGTTAAATAATTTATTTTTCTTTGTTTCTAAATTATTGATATAAGTCGATTTTCAAAGAGTTTTTTTGTAGTATTCTTCAATTAACTCTTTTTTTAATAATCTATCAATATAATTTTCCACATCGTCAAAAAATATAATATTTTTTTTCTTTAATTGATTTAAAAAATTTTCAAATTTATAAATATCAAAAATTTTAAATATTTTTTTTATATAAAATAAAATTAAATTTAGAGAATTATTTTCATAATTATTTTTAATATAATAATTAAATAAATTAGTCTCTACTGTGCTTATATTTTTGTTGAATAAATATTCAAAAAATGAAAAAGTATCATATTTTAAAATTTTTTCATATAAGTTTTCTTCTTCATTAATTACATTTATTTCTTGTGAAGAAATAAATTGATCAATAATATCATTAGATATATACTCGTCTTCTTCATCTTTATTATCATGTATTTTAAAAATATCATTAAATGACGCGGAAATTTCTTTTAAATTTTCCGTATCAATTTGTGAACTTGTTTTTTCGTTAAAAATAATTTGAAAATTTGATTTTCCAATTGTTTTTTCCAATTGTTTTTTAATTAAAGCATTTTTATTTAAAGAAGTTTTGTTCAATGGTTTTTCTAATTGTAAAATTATTATTTCTCTTACATTATCTTCAAAAGTAGAAATTAATGATAATGATTCTAATTTTTGTCTAGCAAGGTGTAAAGCATTTAAACTAAGATTTAATAATAAAGCTAAATTATCAAAAGTTAAAACAAAAGTATTTTTTTCGAAATAAATTAAATAATCTCTTAAATATTCATATAAAAGTATAGCTTCACAACCAATTATAGGAGTATAAATTTGTCTTAAATTTTTTAAATCTTCTCCGTTTATATTATCTGTACTTTGAATTTTTAATACGTTAAATGACAAATTATTTTTCATTTTTTAATCCTCCTATTTTTAAAATATTTTAATTGTGAAATTATTTTAAAAAAAGTAATAAAAAAAATGTTACTTTTTTATCATATAACATTTTTATGTATGAAAACTCACAAACTTATGCACAAATATCAATTCAATAAAAAAGATAATTTTTCTTTTAAAAAAGTACAAAAATAAACATTTTTATATTTTTTTTCTATTTATCCACAGTTTTAATTTTAATTAATTAGACAATATAATATTATTTTTATTCTCTTGAATTGCTATTGCACTTGCTTTTGTGTAGGCTCTTGATAAACCTCCTGCACCTAGTTTTATTCCTCCAAAATATCTAATAACAATTAGAAAAACATTTTCTAATTTATTATGTAATATTACATCTCTTATTCTATGACTTGCTGTGCCTTTAGGTTCTCCGTCATCGGAGAATCCATATGTTATATTCATGTTATTTTTTAAAACATAACCATAACATATATGATTTGCTTTTTTATGTTCAACTTTTACATATTTTAAAATTTTATTTATATCTTCTTTGGAAGTTACTTTTAATAAAGTTGATAGAAAAACAGATTTTTTAATTAATATATTAGAAAAATTAATATTCATAGTTTAATTTTAACCAAAAAAATAAAAAAATGGGGCGAATGACGGGATTCGAACCCGCGAGTGACGGGACCACAACCCGCTGTGTTAGACCACTTCACCACATTCGCCATTTATGAATATTATAACTCATAATTTATATTTATATAATAAAATTATTATTATGAATGTTAATAAAAATTATGATGCTATAGTTGTTGGCGGTGGACATGCTGGTTTAGAAGCAGCATTTGTTTTAGCTAAAAAAAATCACAATACATTATTAATTTCTTTAGATAAAAATAAATTAGGAATGATGCCATGTAATCCTTCAATTGGTGGGCCAGCTAAAGGAATTATAACTAGAGAAATAGATGCTTTGGGTGGAATGCAAGGATATTTGGCTGATTTGTCAATGATACAGTTAAAAGTTTTAAATCAGTCAAAAGGTCCTGCAGTTAGAGCATTGAGAGCACAAATAGACAAAGAAAAATATACTAAAATAGCTTTAGAACACGTTAATAATACTGAACATTTAGACTTGTTAGAAGGAATGGTTTCAGATATTTTAGTAGATAAAAATAATAATTTTTATGCTGTTAAAGTAAATGAAACCATAATAAGAGCAAAAGTTTGTGTTTTGACTACTGGTACATATATGGATTCAAGAATTTTAAGAGGAGATGATATAACAATAAGTGGACCAGATAATCAAAAAACTACTAGTGCTTTAAGTGCATCTTTAAAAAATATAGGTTTTAAATTACAACGTTTAAAAACAGGAACTCCTCCTAGAATTTTGTCTAGTAGTATTAATTATGACGAAGTTACGGAAGAAATTTTAGATGATATTAATTTAAGTTTTTCAAGAAGATCTAATGTTAAATTACCTAGACAAATAGCGTGTTATTTGACGCATACAACAGCTGAAACACACAAAATAATTAATGAAAATTTAAATAAAAGTGCAATGTATTCTGGATTAATTGAAGGTATTGGACCAAGATATTGTCCATCTATTGAAGATAAAATTGTTAAATTTGCAACAAAAGAAAGACATCAAATCTTTTTTGAACCAGAAACTGCAGACGGTAAAATAACCTATGTTAATGGTTTGTCTACTTCTATGCCAATAGATATTCAAAACAAAATTATTAAATCTATACCTGGATTAAAAAATGCAGTTGTTGTTAAATGAGCTTACGCAATTGAGTATGATGCTATTGACCCATTACAATTAAATTTAACTCTGGAAACTAAATTAGTTAATGGTCTTTTTACAGCTGGTCAAATTAATGGTACTAGTGGTTATGAAGAAGCCGCAGCACAAGGTTTAATAGCAGGAATTAATGCAGGACAAAAATTAGAAAATAAAGAACCAATAATTTTACTAAGAAATGATGCATATATAGGAGTGTTAATTGATGATTTAGTTACTAAAGGTACAAAAGAACCATATAGAATGTTAACTAGTCGTGCTGAATATCGTTTACTATTACGTAATGATAATGCTGATATTCGCTTAGCTAATTATGCATTGTTAGCTGGTACTATTTCACATCAAGAATATAATGAAATAATAAAAAAATATGAATTAATAGATAAAAAAATTGCAGAATTAAATTCTAATTATTTATCAAGCAAAAGTGAAATTGCAAATAAATACAATATTTTTCATGGTCCGACTTTATTAAAAGTTTTAGCACGCCCAGAAGTTGATTATAGAGATATTTTGCAAGATTTTCCATATAGTGAAGAGTTAACAATAATGGTTAGATTATATGGCTATATTGAAAAACAAAAAAGTGATGCGAAAAAGGCTCAACGTTTAGAAAATTATAAAATACCTAAAGATATTGATTATGAAAAAATTAACAATATTGCTACTGAAGCTAAACAAAAATTAATTAAAATTAAACCGCTTACAATAGGTCAGGCAAGTCGTATAAGTGGCATTAATCCTTCAGATATACAAATGTTATTATTTTACTTAGAAACTTTAAGACAAAAAAATGAGAAAAATTAAATTAATAGTAGTTGGTTCGTTATCTGAACAATTTAAAAGTCTTGCTTATCATTATGAAAAAAATATTAATATTTTTTCTAAATTAGAATTAATTGAAATTAAAGAACAAAGTCAAATAAAAAATGTAGAAGAAAAAAAATTTAGAGAAACTAATTTAATACTTCAACATATTAATCAAAATAGCCAAACCTATTTGTTAAGTTTAAATGGGAAATCAATAGATTCATTAGAGTTTTCTAATTTAATTAAATTAAATCATAATCTTACCTTTATTATTGGTGGTTCTGATGGAGTAAATGAAAAAATTTTAAATAATTTTTCTAAAATTTCTTTTTCTAAATTAACGTTTCCACATCAACTTTTTAGAATAATGTTAAGCGAACAAATATATAGATCATTTATGATAATTAACAATAAAAAATACCACAAATAAAATTTATATAATAAAATTATTATATTAATTATTTTTATATTAAAAATTATTAAAATTAAGGAGAATAATGTCAGCTAAAAAAAATATAACAGTAAATTTAAAAAATGCTGAAATTACTAGAAAAATTCAATTAGAAGGCGAAATTTGAACTTCATTAGTTGAAAATACTAAAAAAGAAATGGCATCAAAAATTAAAATAAATGGTTATCGTCCTGGAAAAGCTCCAAAACATATTATAGATAAACATATCAATCTTTTTGAAGTATATAAAAAGACATTAGATAAATATATTTTAAAAAATCATCAATCATTGTTTGAAGAAGTTAAAAAAGAAAATGACAGAGCTGTTAATGTTCCTTCTATTAATATAGTTAAATTAACTGAAATGGAAGCAGAATTAGATTTAGTTTATCCTCTTGATGCTGATTTAAATAGTATTGTTTTAGATGATTTAAAAAGCAAATATAGTGAAGAAAAACTAACATCTAAAGAAATAGATAAATATATACAAGAAAAATTAAATGCTAATTCATTATTAGTTCCACTTAAAGAAAAAGAAAAGACTCAAATTGGTGATACTGTTGTTATTAATTATAAAGGATTTGTCAATGACGAAGCTTTTGATGGCGGAGAAGCAGAAAATTATCAACTTAAATTAGGAACAAAAACTTTTATTGATACTTTTGAAGAACAATTGACTAATAAATTAGTTGGTTGAAAAGGAGAAGTTAAAGTTACTTTTCCAAATGAATACCCAGTATCTAAATTAGCAGGACAATTAGCAACTTTTGAAGTTGAAATTAAAGAAGCAAAAAGACCAGAAGCAATTAACTTAACTGATGAAAATATTAATTTATTAAATTTAGGTGAAAGAGTTAAAAATATTTCAGATGCAAAAAAAGTTTTAAATGCTTATTTAACTAAACAAAATTTACTTTTATCACTAGATAAGTTTATAGATAATATATTTGAAGAATTAATAAATAAAAATGATTTAGCTATTCATAAAAACGTTGTTAATTTTGAAGTAAATCAAAGAAAAAACGAAATTAAACAATTATTAAAACAACAAAATGTAAAATTTAACGAATATCTTGAATTGCTTGGTCAAACTGAAGAACAACTGGAAGAATTATTAGCAAAAGAAGAAATTGTAAAAATTAAACGTTCATTAATTATTTCTCACGTTGTTAAATTAGTAAAAGATAATGTTGTAATTAATGAAGAAGATTTTGATAACTTAATTAAATATCATTCTTTAGCTTCAGGCTTAACATTAGATTCTGTAAAATCATTTATTGATGAAAATGCACAAAATAAAGATAGATTAAAACTTCAAATTGAAGATATTAAAGTTAAAGAATTAATTTTAGCTAAATTCGATAATCAAGGTTTTGAAATTTTCAGTAAAGCAAAAAATAATGCAATTAAATTAATAAATGAATTATTTTAATTCAAGATAAAAATAGTGCTTCATTAGCATTATTTTTATATTTAAAAGTTAAAACTTATTTATTATAATTCTTTTATAAATAAATTTAGGAGACATAATGATAAAAGCAATACTAAACCATTTACCTAATAATGTAAAATTATCTGCAATTTTTGCCGAAGATAATAAACCAGAATTTCTTTTAGAAAGCAAAGGTCAAGTAACAGAATATTTAAATGAAAATAAAGCATTCTTATTTCTAGGAGAAAAGGAAAAATTAAATCAAAGTGAATTATTTGATATTTTTAAAGGATTAATACAATCTCAAAATAGAAGTTATGCAGTGGATTTAAAATCTTTTGAAACCAACAAAGTTTCAATATCTGATATTGTAAAAAATTTAACAAGAGCCGAACTATTTGTTAATGCTTCATTATATAACAGCAAAACAAATAAAATGGAACAAAAATATGAAATTTTACCATTTATTATTGGAGAAATTAGTTCTGAAGTATATGAAAGTTTTAACAAAGAAAAAATATTAGCTGACGCTACTAATTTTGCTAGAAATTTACAAATTACACCACCCAATGTTTGTACCTCAGAATATTTAGCTGAAATTATTGAAAATGATTTATCACAATATGACAATTTAAAAATAACCGTTCTTAATAAAGACGATATTACAAAATTAGAAATGGGATTATTATTATCTGTTAATAGAGGTAGCGTATATGAACCTAGAGTTGTAATTATTGAATACAATGGAAATCCTACAAGCGATAAGAAAACAGTTTTAGTTGGTAAAGGTATTACCTTTGATTCAGGAGGTTATTCATTAAAAGGCGGTAGACATATGTTAGGAATGAAATTTGACATGTCTGGTGCTGCTATAGTAGCTTCAGTATTAAAAGCCATTGCGCAATTAAAACCTAAGTCAAATTTTGCTGCTGTTATGTGTATTACTGATAATAGAATTAATGGTGATGCTTCATTACCAGATTCAGTTTGAAAATCAATGAATGGAAAAACAGTCGAAATTAATAATACCGATGCTGAAGGTAGATTAGTTATGGCAGATGGATTAACATATGCAGTTAGAAATTTAAAAGCAACACGTTTAATTGATGTTGCTACATTAACCGGTGCAATTCTTTCAGCTTTAGGAAATACTTATACAGGAGTTTGAGCAACAAGTGAAAAAGCTTGAAATGACATTAAACAAGCGTCTACTCAAGCAAATGAATTAATTTGAAGAATGCCATTTGATGTTGCATTTGCAAAAAATATTAAAAAATCTAAAGTAGCAGATTTAAAAAACACAGATTTATCTGGTTTAGGTGGATCTAATTCAGCTGCAATGTTTTTAAAAGAATTTACAGAAAATGTTGAATATATACATTGTGATATAGCTGGAACCGCTGAAATAAATGAAGAACCGCAAGGAATTTTAGTTCATACATTAACAGAATTATCATTTTTATAAAATCTTTAAAAACTTATACAAAGAATGTATAAGTTTTTAAATAAAATAATTTATTTTATTCCATAAGATTAGAAATATCAACCATATCATAAATATTAAAATAATAATTTTGATATTGTATTTGGTTATTATTGCTAATTCATTTAAAATAAAAATTTATTTCATAATCTTGTGGTTGTTCAATTTCAAAATATATTTTTCCTTCGCTACTTTTTATTTTATTTATAACGTCTTTAGCAACACTACTTATAATATTAGAATCAAAATAATAACCATCCTCTTCAATTCTTACATATTTATAATAATCTGATGCATTAAGTTCTGGAAAAATATTATATTGTAAACTTTTATCATTATTAAATTCAATATTTTTGTCTTTCAAATTTTCCACTAATTTTATTTTACTTTTTGTTGAAATTAAAGCAATAGGTAAAGTTATTGCAACAACACAAGCACCCAAAATAGAAGTTATTCAAATTTTCTTTTTTAAAGATCATTTAGTTTTCATCTTTATATAATCATCTTTCTAAAGAATTATAGTTTATAACTTCATTTAAAAAAGTTTCTGTGTGTTCTAAATTTATTACATATCTATAATTTACATTATTTTTTGCTTGAGAATTTTGAGTCATTTTAATTTTTATTTGACCTTCTATAGGATCTAATAAAGGTTTATTTATATTATAATTTTGATTTATTTTTATATTAATATTATTTTTATTATTACCAAAATAGTCATAATTTAAATTAAAAGTATTGATAAATTTATTAGCATTAAAAGGAATTATTAACCCTTTAAAATCAGCCGTTTCGGAAAGTTCAACAGTATTTTTATTATAATCAAATTTAGTAAAATTATTAAATTCCCACTTATTTTTTTCAATAAAAGAGTTCTTCTCATAAAGCTTGTATTCTGTATTATTTTCTAATTCAGTTTTAAATTTAAAATAGGGATTATTAAAAATTAGATTATATTTAGGTGGCTTTATAACAAAAGGATAAAAACGTTTATAATACTGAATATATTTAGCAAATTTTTTAGAATTAGTTGAAAAGTTGACACTCTGATAATTATATTGAGCAACGGAATATTTTTCATTAAAAGGTGTATTTGTTAATAAATTAGTTTGGTCTAATTCAGTTTCTGCAATTTTGTTTGTAGGATAAATATAATTAAGTTTTTGAGGATTAACTTTCAAAGTAGTATATATATTTTCTTTTAATAAACCTCCATCAGTATTATCAAAATAAAAATTTCATTTGTAAGGAATTTCTATTTGAACATTCTTATTTTGAGTTATATTGATGTTATAGTCTTTTTTTGATAAATTTTCTTTAAAAATTCTAATAAAATTAATATCGTTTGTGTGTTTTTTATTTTGAAAAATAATTGAAAAACTTTTAAAATTAGAAAATTTAGTTTTTAATATTTCGCTTGTTAAATTGAAGGAAAACATTTTATATAAATTATTATTTCTTTTATTATTTTTAAATATTTTTCCATAAAATGCGTCTTCGATAAATCCACTATCAAATGTTTGTTCAAAAACTTCAATATTTTCTTTGTTTAATTCTATAATTTTGCCATTTAATTCAAAATTTATACTACTTAGTATATCTTTAACTTGTTCATTTTTTATAAAAAGTGTAGCATTTATAAAAAAATTATCATCTTGATATGTTCTTCTTATACTTACAAATCCATTTGTAGATAAATAATTAGAACCATTATAACTTGAATTTTTTCTGTAAGTAGTTCAATTTTCTTGTTCTACTTGAATGATATTTTGATTAACAGTATGATTATTATTAATTGTTAAGATAATAGTAAAGAAATTCCTCTACAGCTTCGTTCTTGTGTTTATAATAAACTGTTTTGCAAAAATAATCTTCATATCATTCTTTTTGAGTATATTTGTTGATAAAATCCTTTTCAATTATTAGTTTACTTGTATTTTCTAAACAATTCATAACTTTATCTAATTTATTTTCTGGTTGTAATAATATATTTTTATAAATATTATCAGTTTTACTTTTTAGTAAGTATCACTCTTTATTAGCTCTTTCAATATTACAAATATTTTGAACTATTTTATATTTTTCTTTTGATGGTATATTTGATAAAAATGAAAAAGTTTTAATTTTATATGCCATCTTACTCCTTTCATTTATTAATTACAAATTGATATTAAAAATAAAAAAATGAAACAAAATACGAAAAAACTAATATTAGTTTATATTTTGTTTCATTTGAATAATATTTTTTCATTTAAGAGGCCATTTATTGCTACTCTTTTCATTTTTTTTAATTATTATAAGATAAGATCTAGAAGAATAAGGTTGAACAACAATATTATCTTTTTGTTTTGGAAAAAAATATAAAAATTCATTTAATTCATCTTTATAATTTTCGCCTTTTAATATAATGAAATAACCGCCTATTTTAAGAAGATGATGAGAAATTAAATATAAATTTTTTATTGAAGTTACTGCTCTTGCGGTAATAAAATCAAATATTTCCCTATCTTTGATTTCTTCCGCTCTTTTATTTATAATATTGAAATTTAATTCAAGATATTTTTTTGTCTCTTCCAGAAATAAACATCTTTTTTGTAAACTTTCGCAAATTGTTAAATTAATTTTATGTTTTTTATAATTATTTTCAGAAAATATAAGAAAAGGAACAGAAGGAAAACCTGCACCTGCACCAATATCTAATAAATTAATAGATTCTTTTTTACTGTATTGTCAGATGAAATTTAATGCTTCAATAGAATTTAATATGCCATTTTCTAAAATTTCATTGTGGTTTTTATAACCTGTAAGATTAAAATGTTGATTTCTTTTATGAATTAAATCTATATATTTTTTTATTTTTTCAATATTAGTTATTTCATTTAACATTGGATATATCCTTTGCCAAAGTATTATAAAGTTTAGTTATTGATTCTCCTGATATATGACAATTAATAACTTCTGATAATAAATAATCTAAACTAACTATTTCCAATTTCTTATATTTTTTTAGCATTCAATAATTATCTATCGAATCTGAAATAATAACTTTTTCTATATCATCGTTATTTTCAAAAATATCAAAACCATTTGTGAAAACTCCGTGAGTAGCAGCAATAATTATTTTTTTGGCACCATTTGTTTTAAGAATTTTGGCTGCTTTGATAATTGTTCCGCCAGTATCGATTATATCGTCAATAATAACTGCATTATTATTTTCTATTTCACCAATAACTCCCATTACTTCTGTTTGATCTGGACCGATTCTCCTTTTATCAATGATGCCAATTTTAACGGTTTTAGCTATTAATTCTGCTAAAGAACGAGCTCTAGTAGTTCCACCATGATCAGGCGATACTACAGTAAAATCATATTTACTTTTTATTATAGCCTTTGCTAAAGTATATGTTCCTTTTAGATCATCGATTGGAACATTAAAAAAACCTTGTATTGCTGGATTATGTAAATCAACTGCAATAATTTTGTTTGCTCCTGCAGTTTGTAATAAATCGGCAATTAATTTTGCTCCTATGGGTTGTCTACCACGTTCTTTTCTATCTTGTCTTGCATAGCCATAATAAGTAAGTACTAAATTAATTGATTTTGCACTTGCTCTTTTCAAAGAATCAATAAAAAGCAATAATTCTACTAAATTATCATTAACTGGTTTATGAGTGCTGCAGATAATAAAAACATCCTTTTCTCTAACCGCTTCTTCACTAACTATCATTATTTCGCCATCAGCAAATACAGTTTTTTGTATTTTTGACAAAGGTATATTTAATCTACGAGAAATTTTTTCAGCCAAAATTTGACAGTTAAACATACTAAAGAGCATTATATTTTTTTTTATCATTTATTAGTCCTCTAAAATAATTATAAATTATTTAATAATTAAATATTAATTAATTCGATTTTGTCATTATTTAGATTCAAAAGATATTTATTATTTAGTTTTATTTGATTTTTAATAATTTGCGTCGCTAAAAAAGTTTCAATTTTGTCTTGAATAAATCTTTTTATAGGTCTAGCACCAAATGCAAATGTATATGAATTTTTTGATATATAAGTTATTAAATTATCACTAAATGATAAAAAATATTTTTTCTCAGAAAGTCGATTAGACAATTTAGTTAATTCATTTTTAACAATATTTCTAATATTATCTTCAGTTAGCTGATTAAAAATAATAATTTCGTCAATTCTATTAATAAATTCTGGTGTTAAGTATTTAATTAAAAATTCATTTATTTTATTTTGATTTAATTTTTTCTTTAATATTTCTTCTGAACCCAAATTACTTGTCATTATAATAATTAAATTTTTACAATTTATTTTTCTTCCTTTAGAATCAGTTATTTCACCATTATCTAATATTTGAAGTAATATATTTAAAACATCTTTATGAGCCTTTTCTATTTCATCTAATAATAATATGGCATAAGGTTTTTTTCTTATTCTTTCACATAAAGTATTTGAGTAATCAAAACCTATATAACCTGGAGGAGCTCCTATTATTTTTGAAACTGAATGTTTCTCCATAAATTCAGACATATCTAATCTTATAATTTCTTTTTCACTATTAAATATTTTATTAGCTAATTGTTTAGCTAATTCAGTTTTACCTACACCGGTCGGACCTAAAAACATAAATGATGCCAGAGGACGATTAGGATCATTGATATTTGCTTTTGCTCGTAATATAGAATTATAAATTTTATCTATTGCATCATCTTGTCCAATGATTATTTTTTTTAATTCATTATTTAAATTAAGCAATTTTTCTTTCTCAGTATCTAATAATTTATTTAAAGGAATCCCTGTTCATTTAGAGACAATATTTGTTATTTCCTCTGTAGTAACAGTATTTTTAATAAGTTTGTTAGGATCATTTTTTTCTTCTACTTCTTTTAATTCTATTTCTTTTTCCAATTTAGGTATTTCAACATACATTAGTTTAGAAGCAGTTTCATAATTGCTTTCATTTTGTGCAATATTCAACATATGTTGTGCATTTTCTAGTTTTTTTCTTAAAATAGAAATATCAGACAATCTCTTTTTTTCTTTATTTCAATTATCAGTAAGTAATTTAATTTTTGATTCTAGATTAGATATTATTTTTTCTATTTCATTAATTTTTTCTTTATCTAAATTATATTTGTCAGATTCTAAAGCTATTTTTTCCATTTGCAAACTTGTTAATCTTTGTTTAGCTTTGTCTAATTCCTCTGGTAAAAAATTTATTTCTGTTTTAATAGTAGCAGCAGCTTCATCAACTAAATCTATGGCTTTATCAGGTAAAAAACGATCATTTATATAACGATAACTTAATTCTACAGCTTTAATAAGAGCACTATCTTCAATTTTAACGTTATGAAAATTTTCTAATCTTTCTTTTAAACCTCTTAGAATAGTAATACTATCATTTACAGTTGGTTCATTAATATCAATTTTTTGTAGTCTACGTTCAAATGCGCTATCTTTTTCTATGTATTTTCTATATTCTTCAAAAGTTGTAGCACCAATTAAGTGCAATTTACCTCTTGCCATTAATGGTTTAAAAATATTTGCTGCATCCATACCGCCTTCAGAATTTTTACCCGTTCCTATCAGCATATGAATTTCATCAATAAATAAAATAATATTACCGTTAGAATTTTCAATTTCTTTTAATACATTCTTTATTCTTTTTTCAAATTCTCCTTGATAGGAAGCTCCAGCTATTAAACTCGTGATATCTAATTCATATACTTTTTTATTTTTTAAATTTTCTGGTACTTGGCCATCAATAATTTTTTTGGCTAATCCTTCAACAATAGCAGTTTTTCCTACTCCCGGTTCTCCCACTAAAATTGGATTATTTTTTGTTTTTCTGCTTAAAATTCTTATCATTCTTCTTATTTCATTGTCTCTGTTAATAACAGGGTCTAAATCATTATTTTCTGCTAGAAGAGTTAAATTTCTTCCATATTTATCTAATATATTATCCTTTTTGTTTTCGGAATTATTTTGTTTCACAAAATTATTAAATAAATCATTTATATCATTAAAATTCATAAATCTCCTTTAAATATGATTTCTTAATTATATATTATATTTAGCAATGTCTTATTTTATTTGCTAAATAATTAGTTTTTATTTTGTAAAATATATAATCTTTTTATGAGATTACGTTATGATAAACAAGCAATAGATAAATTATTAAATTCTAAATATTTAATAAAAGATAATTTTCCAATAATTTTAAATGAAACTGATATTGTAGAAATAGGTATGGGAAAAGGTGAAATGATAGCAGAATTAGCTAGAATTAATCCGAACAAAAAATTTTATGGTTTTGAAAAATATCCTACAGTTGCGGCTAAAGTATTAAATTTAATAGATAAATATAAACTAACAAATCTTTTTATTATTGTTGGCGATGCTGGTAATTTATTAAATTATTTTCAAGGCAATTTAGAAACTATTTGATTAACTTTTAGTGATCCTTGACCAAAAGCAAGACATGAAAAAAGAAGATTGACTTATAAATTATTTTTAGATCAATATGAACAAATAATGAATGAAGATTCTTTATTAAAATTAAAAACTGACAATGATTTTTTTTATAATTATTCTATAGACAGTTTTTTAAATAACGGATGAAAAATAATAGCAAATGGAACTGATTTACATAAATCAAATTATAGTAGTGACAACATTATGACCGGTTATGAAAAAAAATGAATTAGTTTAAATAAAAACATAAACTTTATATTTGCTAAAAAAATGAAAAATTAAAAATATTTTTCCCTATAGTACTATAATATAGGTATAAAAGTTAATTAACTTTATTAAATAGGAAAGGTAATATGACAAAAAAAGAATTTATATTAGAAGTAGCAAAACAAATGAATGTTACAGCAAAAGAAGCTGATAAATTTTTTGATGCTTTTGTTTTTGTACTTAAAGAACAATTGATAGCAGAAGAAAAAATTCAACTTTCTGATTTAGGAACATTTGATACAAAAGTAAGAAGAAGTCGTGAAACAATTAATCCTTTTTCTGAAAATAAAGACAAAATATTAGTTCCAGAAAAACGTGTTGTTAAATTTACCCCTTCTAAATATTTAAGAGAAATAGTAAATTTCTAATTTAATTATTTTCTAACAAACAAGGTAAAAAATCAATTATCCCAGGATAAATGAGATCTAATTTTTTACCTTGTTTTTTTATTATTTTATAATGAATAGATTTGTCCAAATATTCCTTTATTTGCTTAAATTCAATAAAATAAAATTCTTCAATTTTAGAAAAAAATATTATAAAAAAAGATTTGCCTCCATTAGCATTAATGATATCAAGATATTGAATTTGATGTTTTTTAATATTGGTTTTTGGTAAATATAATTTGTTAGTACTTTTAGCTTCAAATGCTACAAATAGTCCATTGTAACATCCTGTGTAATCAACTGTACTTTTAGCAAATAAATGCCCACCAATAATATCTTTATTTTTATTAATTGAATTAAATTTAATTGGCAATGTCTTTTTTTCTATAATGGCTAGTTTGTTTTTAAAATAATAATTAATTGTATTATTTAATATTGTTTCCAATAACATTCCTCTGTTTTTCATACATATTTTATAATTAATATTTTTCTTCAATTTTTTATAAAAAGACAAAAGACAAACAAAATGTTTATAAATTCATTATTAAGTTATTTTTTAAGTAAATTCTTATAATAATATAAAATTAATCTATATATGAATATTGGAGTTGATTTAGTAGATATTGAACGTTTTAAAAATAAAGAATTTAATTTTTTTAAACGCTTTTTGCATAAAAATGAAATAAATTTTATTCAAATGCAAACTTCTGCTGATATAAAGATTATTTATGTTGCTTCAATTTGAGCGATAAAGGAAGCAATTTTTAAAGCAAATAATACATATTCACAGTTTAATAAAATTGAAATAAAACGTAAAAATAATCATTGATGACATGAAAATTTTTCTATTTCAATAAGTCATGAAAAAAACTTAATTGTAGCTTTTGTCGTAGAAAAAAAGGAGATATAAAATGAAATTTATTTTGAAACTTATATTATCTTTTCCTATATTAATTTTTAACTTATGAAGAATAAGAGTTTATGCTAGAAAATATAAAAAATATCCAGAACATTACTATCCTCAACAAAGAATTACATGATTAACTAAAAAAGTTAAATTATTTTTATGATTGTATGGTATTAAATTAATAGTTAAAGGATATGAAAATGTTCCTAAAGGTCAAGCAATTTTAGTTGCAAATCATAAATCAAATATTGATCCTATTTTATTACTTAAAGCTTTAGAAAAACAAACCGAAGAAACTGGTGTGCCTATAAAAATTCCAACTTTTTTAGCAAAAAAAGAATTAGAAAAATCTAAAATAGCAACTGCAGCAATTAAATTAACAGATTCATTTTTTATTGACAGACAAAATTTCAGAGAAGCTATAAAAACTTTAAACAATTTTGGTACATTTATTAAAAATAATCATACACTGGGTATTATATTTCCTGAAGGAACAAGAGTAAAAGAAAATAATTTAGGAGAATTTAAATCTGGTGCATTTAAAATAGCTATTAATCAATATTTGCCAATCATACCAGTTGCAATTAGTGATACTAGGGATGCTTTAAATAGAAAAAGAAAACACAAATTAAATATAACAGTAAAATTTTTATCCCCATTAAAACCTAATAATTTTATCACTATGAACAGTGATGCTTTAGCAAACAAAGTAAAAAAAATAATTGAGGATGAATTTAATAATGTCTAAAATAAGTTTATATGAGACTCAAGATAAAAAATATGATATCAAATTAGAAAATTTTGATGGTCCAATGGATTTGTTGCTAGCTTTAGTACAGGATAAAAATATTGATATAATGTCAGTAGATTTAGCTGAATTAGCCACAGAATATCTTAGAATAATTGATAATTTGAAAGAAAACGAAATAGATGTTGCTGGAGATTATTTAGTTATGGCTGCTACTTTGTTGGCATTAAAAACTAAAATGCTCTTGTATACTCCAGAAGAAAAACCAGAAATAGAAGAAGACAAAAGAGAAATTTTATCTCGTTTATATGAATATCAACAATTTAAAGAAATATCTAAAGCGCTTAGAGAACAAGAAGGGTTTAGAAAAGAAATATTTATAAAAAAATCTAGTAATATGGATGAATTTTTAATTGATGATGATAAATCATTATTAGAAGGTCACAGCAATCCATTAAAATTAATTACAGTTTTGAGAAAAATGTTCGAAAGATCATTTGCTAATCAGTTAAAAAAAACTAAATTAGAACATTTCAACTTAACACCTAAAGATCAAATTCCTTACATATTAAATTTATTTGATGAAAATGAAAATGTAACTTTTGAAATGATTTTTAATCAGCCTTCTTTAAATCATTTTGTAATTACACTAATGGCTGTTCTTGATTTAGCTAGAAGACAAATTATTAAATTAACACAAAAAGAACAATTTGGCATTATAACGTTTGAAAAAGGTGAAAACTATGAAAAATAATATTATTGAAGCTTTATTGTATGTGCAAGGTGATGAAGGGTTGGATTTAGAACAAATTAGAGAAATATTTGGTTTAAAAAATAAAGCGGAAGCAAAAAAAGTTATTAATGATTTTATAAAAATTTACAACTCTAGAGAAACTGCGTTAAAAGTTGTTGAATTTAATGAAATTTATAAATTAGCTACAAGAGAAACATATAAAGAATATATTCAAAAAATGGTACAAGTAGTTAAAAAACATCGTCTTTCTAATGCTGCAATAGAAGTAGCAGGAATAGTTGCTTATAAACAGCCGGTTACTCGTTCAATAATTAATAATATAAGAGGTGTTGCAAGCGATCAGGTATTAAATACTTTATTATTAAAAGGAGTTATTGAAGAAGTAGGTGTAAGTCCTACACCCGGTCATCCTGTTTTATATGGTGTAACTAATAAATTTTATGATTATTTTAAAATTAAATCTATGAATGAATTACCTAAATTAACTGAATTTAACTATATAGATGGTTTCGAAAATGAACACGAAGATTTTAATCTTTTTGACAGTCAAAGAAATGAAAATAATTTCAAAAATTAAGTGTACTTAGTACACTTTTATTATTTAAAATAATGAATAAACAATCTAATTGAAAAAAATATATAGTTACTTTAAATAATGATGAAAAAAAACTTTTAAATTATTTAAAAGAAATATTTAGTAATTATCCGTTAAATTTAATTTATAAAATAATAAGAAAAAAAGATGTAAAAATTAATGGTAAAAGAACAAATAATGAAAAACAAAAAATATATTTTAACGATATTATCGAAATATATTTCCCAGAGGAAATAAAAAATAAACAAAAACTCAACTTTAAAAATATTTCTATTGATTTTAATATTATTTATGAAGATAACAATATTTTAATAGTTGATAAACCTAAAGGTATTAGTATGCATTCAGATGCTAATAATTTAGATCTTCAAGTATTAAAATATTTAGATTACAATGATAAAAATAATAATGAATTTAAACCGAGTCATATTGGTAGATTAGATAAAGAAACTAGTGGAATATGTTTGTATGCTAAAAATTATTATTCTTTAGCCGAATTAAATAAAAAAACTAATTTTTTTGACAAAATTTACACTTTTAAATCAGATTATAATGGACCAGATAGAGAAATTAATTTATTTATTTGAAATAATAAAAATAATTATTTAGAAGCTAAAGAAACTTCGGATAAAAATCTAACTACAGCTAAAACATATATTTATAGAAAAAATAAAATTTGATATGCCAAAATTTTAACGGGTAAAAAACATCAAATAAGATTATCTTTAAAAACTATTGGTTTTCCTATTTTAGGAGATAAAAAATATTCAGGTAAATTATCTGATAGATTATATTTACATTGTAAAACAATAATTTTTCATAATTTAGATGGTAAACTTAAATATTTAAATAAAAAAGAATTTAATTCTAAAGTACCTTGAAAGGAAACTAATGAAAAACATTGACAAAAATAAATTAGTTGAAATCGTAAGTTCTATTATGTTAAAACCTAACGAAGATGTGATAAATCAGATTCTAATAGAGTGAGAAAATATTGAAAATAATTTAAAATTACTCGATAATCTAAATTTAAATAATGTTCAACCTTTAACACATATAAATGAAAATCTAAAACATGATTTTTTAAGAGAAGATATACCATCTGATAATTTTGCTATTGAAAAAACAGATATATTAAATAATGCTTTTGCTAAAGACAAGGATTATATATTAACTCAAAAGGTGGTTAAATAATGGAACTCAAACAAAAAGGTAACTGAAATAATGCTTATAAAGAATTACAAAATGATAATAATAATTCAGTTAGTACATTATTACATGAAAAAATAAAATTTGAAAAAAACAATAATCGATTAACAGAAGCTGTTTTTACTATTAAAGATAATTATGCAACTAATTTTGCAAAGAGTTCTGCATCAAGCAAAATTTTAGAAAATTTTTATCCTGCTTATAATGCAACTGCAGTAGAAAAATTACTTCAAAATGGAGCCTTGCCAATTGCTAAAGTTAATTGTGATGAATTAGCCTTAGGAGGAACAGGAACTTTTAGCGCGCATGGTTTAATCAAAAACCCTTTAGATAATAGTAGATTAGCTGGTGGGTCATCATCAGGTTCTATAGCAACTTTAACAAATAATGTAAGTTTTGCTTTAGCATCTGACACAGGTGATAGTGTAAGATTACCAGCAAGTTTTTGTGGCAAAGTAGGCTTTAAACCATCATATGGTGCAATAAGTAGATATGGATTATTCGCTTATGCTTCTTCTTTAGATACTGTAGCTTATTTTGCGCATAATGTTAATGATATTGCTTTGATTTCACAAATTTTATATGGTGAAGATGAAAAAGATTTCACAACTGTTAATGTAGATATATCAAACATAAAAAAGACAAAACCAAAAAAGATTGCCATTTTTAACGTGGATTATTTGTCTTTTGAGTTAAAAATTAAATGAGAAAAATTTATCAAAGATTTAAAAAATATTGATAATTTAGAAACTGAAATAGTTGATCCTGATATTGATGTTTTAAGAGCGATAAAACCAACTTATGAAATTATTTCTTATTCTGAAGCATCATCTAATTTAGCTAATTTAAACGGTATTGCTTTTGGTAATAGAAAAGATGGTAATAGTTGAGAAGAAATAATGACAAATACAAGAACAGAAGGTTTTGGGAAAATGGTTCAAAGAAGATTAACATTAGGAAGTTTTTTTCTTTATCAAAAAAATCAAGAAGAATTATTTATAAAAGCGCAAAAAGCACGTAGAAAAATAAAAAATTATTTTGATAATTTGCATTCTCAATATGATTTAATAATTTATCCTGCCTATGCTTCGTATGCGCCGTTAATAAAAAATAGAGAAAAAAATTATGATTATATGGAATATATTTTAACATCATCAAATTTGACTGGTAATCCATCTATTACATTACCATTTGCTAAAATTAATAATTTACCAATTAATTTAGCTTTAGATGCTCAAATTTATAAAGATGAAAAATTACTATCATATGCTTTATGAATAGAAGAATTTATTATTAGAAATAAGGAACATTATGAATAATTTTGAAGTAATTATTGGAATTGAAATTCATTTAGAATTAAATACAAAAACTAAAATGTTTTCGCCTTCTAAAAATGATTTTAATGCTGTTCCTAATACAACGATTAATCAAATTGATTTAGGATATCCTGGAACTTTACCCTTACCTAATAAACAAGCAGTTAAATTTGCCATAATGTTAGCCAAAGCGTTAAATATGCAAATTGATGATGAGTTACATTTTGATAGAAAAAATTATTTTTATACTGATTTACCTAAAGGTTATCAAATTACACAATTTTATAGACCGATAGGGAAAAATGGTAAATTAAATATAAATATTAATGGAATAAATAAAACAATAGATATAGAAAGAATTCATTTAGAAGAAGATACAGCAAGACAATACCATGAAGCAAATACTACCAAGTTAGATTATAATAGAGCAGGAGTACCACTTATAGAAATAGTAACTAAACCAGTAATAAGATCAAGCGAAGAAGCAATAGCTTATATCAATATGATCAAAAAAATTGCTTTAACTTTGGGAATTTCAGATGCTAAAATGGAAAATGGTTCTTTAAGAGCTGATTTAAATATTTCTCTAAGACCGCATGGATATAATGGTTTTGGTACTAAAGTAGAAATAAAAAATATGAATACATTTAGTAATGTTAAAACAGCAATTGAATATGAAATAAATTTGCAAACTAAAAATATCTTAACTAATATACCGATTTTACAAGAAACTAAAAGATTTGATGAAGGTACTCAAACTAACATTGTTATGAGAACTAAAACTGGTGAAGTAGATTATAAATATTTTCCAGAACCTAACATTCCGTTTATTAAATTGAGTAATGATTTTCTTAATAATATTTCTATACCTGAATTACCTTGAATTAAAGAGCAACGCTATAAAAATGAAAATATCAATACTATTTATATTAATAGTTTGATAAACAATATTAATTTAGCAAACTATTTTGATTCAATAAATTATAAAGATAGAGAAAAACTAGCAAAATTATTTTTTGCAGAAATAGTTCAATTGTCAAATAGTTTAAATAAAGAAGTAATTGATTTAAATATAAAAACTATTCATATAGAACAAGCTTTAAATTTATTAGATCAAGAAATTATTTCAGGAAAATCATTTAAAAAACTAATTACTTTATTACCAAATTTTGATCAGGAAAATATTGAAGATTTAGTAGAAAAATATAATTTAAAACAAATAAGCGATAAAAATAAAATAAATGAATTTATTTTAAAAAGTTTCAAAGATGAAATGCTGAATGATTATAATCAAAGACCTGAAAGAGTTATAAAACAAATTTTAGGTCAAGTAATGAAATTATCTGATGGCCAAGTTAATCCTAAAATTACCAACGATTTAGTAATTGAATTTTTAAAAAATAAAAAGAAAAATAATTAATACTAAATTAGATTAAGCAAATATTAAATAAAAAACTATTAAAAATATTTAATTTTTATTTTTAAAATAATTATTCTAATTTTTTATGCGTTTTGAATATATCACAAAACGTATTTTTTTATTTATTTTTTAAATTTATACTTTTTGATGGCAATATTTTTTAATAATTTTATGCTATCATCATTTATTATTTTATTTACATTTACCGTTTTTTCTTTTTGGTTTTTTAATTTTTATCTTATAAATATTTATATTATTTGATTAAATTCTTTTTTAAATTAGTATATAAAACAATATATTATTTTATCTTTATTAAATTTTTAAAAATTAAATCATATTTTTTAAATAAATTATCTAATTGTCCTCTTTTTTACTAATATCATGATCATCTCTTATTTTTTTCAAATGAATGATCTATAAATAAAATTTTTTTATTATTAATAATTTTTTTCTAATTTTTTGATGAATTGTTCATAACTAATATACATAATTTTCTTTTAATTAAATTATTTAAAATAATAAATTTATTAAAAGTATTCTAGAAATATTAACTTTTAAAACATAAAAATAATAAAAATAAAGAATAAAATAAACAAAATACTATCAAAACGATCTAAAAATCCGCCATGACCTAGAAGAATTCTTGAATAGTCTTTGATACCATTTAAACGTTTGATTAAAGAAAAATATAAATCTCCTATTGCGGCAATTAATGGTGCTAATAACACAAAAATAATTTGTTTTATTAAACTATAATTATGCATTTGGAATAGATTTAAACTAAAAGTTAAAACACTGGCAATAATAATTGCTATAAGCGATCCAAAGATAAACCCTTCTCATGTTTTATTAGGAGAAATAATAGGAGCAAAAGATTTTTTTATAATTTTTTTGCCTAAATATTTACCCGCAAAAAAACCACCAGTATCATAACTAATTGCAATTGCAAGAGGAATTAATCATAGTTTATAATCAAAATCTAGAAAAATCATAAATGATTTCATGACAATAGAAAATAAATACGAAGTAAATAATACATAAAAAGTTCTTAATAATAAATCATTAAAAGTTAATTTTCTAGTAATTTTTTCAATAATAAAAAATATTAATGAAACAGCTAAAATAATAATTATTGTTTCTCAACTTTGCGCAATATTTTGTATAAAAATAATAATTTGTCGTGTATCAAAAGGTTGTTGAAAATTGTTCTGATGTATTTGTATTAAGTTAGTAAGAGGAAAAACAATGCTAGCTACTAAAGATAAAGTTAACAAATAAATAAAAATATTTTTTAAACGCATTGCTTTAAAAAATTCATAACTAAAAATTGCAGTAATAAAACTTATAAAAACTAAAGTTATTATTCTACTTTCATAATAAATGGGCGAAAATATAGAAAGAGGTATAACAATTCCTAAAGAAATAACAAGTAATATTAATGCTGGAATAATTCTTTCTTTTAGTAATTTCATAATATAAATTATAACAACTTGAATTATTTTGCTTATTATATTTAAAATTAAATATAATTTAAAAAAATACACAATATAGGGGAAAATGTGAAGTATAAAAGAATTTTAGTCAAACTCTCAGGTGAAGGTTTAGCTAATAAAGATAAAAGTTTAGCAATTGACTATGAATTAGTTGAAGACATAGCAAAACAATTAAAAACGGTTATTGATGAAAATGTGCAAGTTGCTATTGTAGTTGGAGGAGGTAATTTTTGACGTGGAGTAAGCGCGGAAAGAAATGGTATACCTAGAAATAGAGCTGATTATATAGGTATGCTTGCAACAATTATGAATGGATTAGCCTTAAGAAGCGGTTTTGAAAAAGTTGGTATTAAGGCAAGAGTGCAATCTTCAATAATGATAGATCAAAAAGTAGCAGAAAATTATGTGAATGAAAAAACATTAAAATATTTGCAAGAAGGTGAAGTAGTAATTTTTGCTGGTGGAACTGGTAGACCATATTTTACTACTGATACTGCGGCAACCTTATTTGCCTCAGAAATTAAAGCAGAAGTAATTTTAATGGGTAAAAATGGTGTGGATGGCATTTATGATAAAGATCCAAGAACTAACGCTGACGCTAAACATTATGAAAAAATTACTTATGATGAAATTTTGGAAAAAAAATTACAGGTAATGGATTTAACCGCTACAAGCATGGCAAGAGATAATAATATTAACCTAATAGTATTTAATATATTAGAGAAAAATTCAATTGTTAAAGTATTAAAAAATGAAATTAAATTCACGGAGGTGATTAAATAATGGAATTTGAATTATATAATTATGAATTCGATATGGAAGCACAGAAAGTTTTAGATCATTATGTTTTTGAACTTTCAAAAATTTCTACTGGAAGAGCAAACCCACAATTAGTTAAAGGTATAAAAATTAATTATTATGATAGTTTAACTTCTTTAGAAGAACTTGCTAATATAAGCGTACCCGAAGCACAACAATTATTAATTAAACCTTATGATGTTTCAATTAATAAAGAAATTTCAAAAGTAATTTTAGCTGAAAATTTAAATGTGTCAGTTGCTGATGAAGGTAATCAAGTTAGATTAACTTTTGCACCTTTAACTACTGAAAAACGTAAAGAATTAGTAAAAGGATTAAATAAATTTACAGAATCAGCTAAAGTTGGTATTAGAAATACTCGTCAAAATGTTAATAAAAGAATTAAAGCGGATGAAGAATTATCAGAAGATCTTCAAAGAAATTATTTGGATAAAATTCAAAAATTAACTGATGAAAAAATAGCTCATATTGATCAATTAACTAAAAATAAAGAAAAAGAATTATTAACTATTTAATCTTTAAAAAATTTAAATAATAAAGTTTAAATACTTTGTTATTTTTTATTTAAATAATTAAGTATTATAATTTATATAAATTATAAGAGAGGGCCAAATGTTTAATTTAGAAGGTGGAAAATTATTTAAAAAATGAAGTATTAGAAAAATTTCTTTTGTTGGTATTTTAATAGCAATATCTGTAGTTTTTCTTGTTATATCAGTTGGAATAATGCCATTTTTTTCTTATCCTTCTTTTAAAATTAGTTTTATTGGTTTACCTGTTAAAATAACAGGATTTATTTTTGGACCTATTGTTGGTGGATTAGTTGGTTTATTGAGTGATTTGATAAGTTTTTTATTTTTGCCAACTAACTATAATCCTTTATATACTTTAGCTACGGCTTCTAATGGAATAATTGCGGGAATTATTGGTTGATTATTTTTAAAACTATTTCGTTATTATTTTGGAGGAGCTTTTAGAGATACTGTTTATGAAACAAAAATTATTCTTTTAAATAAACAATTAATTAAATTAAAATTAACTAATCCAGATTCTAAAAAAATAAAAAAAATATTAAACAAAATATTAAATTTTGGTGAAAAAAGAAAAAAAATTAGAATAGTAGGAACTAGAGGGACATTATTAAATTTTAACGTTACAATAGCTACTTTGTTTTTAATGCTAATTATCTTTTTAATTATTTGATTAATTTATACACAAGTAAGTGACTTGCAAATTACTTCAGGCATTATTAAAAATAGATTTGTTTTAACAATGTTGATGATAACCGGTTTTGGTGCAATGATTATTTTTTTATGATTTGCCAGATTTAAAATGAAAGCACGTCATTTCTTTATAATTGTACCAATTGTAGTATTTTCAGCATTTATTGAATTAGTTAATGTGCCTATTTTATCTTTAGCGGATGCTTTTTCTAATTCAACAGGAACTAATAGTATTTTTGTTTATATTTTTACTCATACAATACTTTCACCTGTAAAAATTTGAGTAAATATGATAGTAATATTTTTTACATATAACATTATTAATCCATTAATTAATAAAAATAATGGCATTACGTATTAAGCCGTTATTTTTTTGCTAGATTTTCTTAGGAGTAAAATGAAAAATAATAAGATGCTAAAAATTTATGTTTGTGGACCAACAGTTTATAATCATGTTCATATTGGTAATTTAAGGCCGATATTAACTTTTGATTTAATATTAAAAGCTGCAAGAGAATTAAATTATGATTTCAAATTCATTCACAATATAACAGATATAGATGATAAAATTATTGAAAAAGCAATAAAAGAAAATAAAAACGAAAAAGAAATAAGTAATTTTTTTACTAATAAATATCTTGAATTATTAAATATTTTGAATATTAATACAATTACAAATTTAGAAAAAGTGACAGATAATTTACCTTTGATTGACAATTATATTAATAAATTAGTAATATCAAAAAACGCGTATTTAGATGAAAATCAAAATGTTTGGTTCGACGTTAAAAAAAATATAAAAGCATATGGTAATGTCTCTAATCAAAAATTAAGTAATATGATTTTTGAAGATAAATATAAAGCAAAAAAATTTGAAGCAGATTTTGCTTTATGAAAACAAACTAATATAGGAGTCCAGTTTAATTCATCTTTTGGCATGGGTCGTCCAGGTTGACATACTGAATGCGTGGCATTAATAGATAAACATTTTGCTGAAGAAGAATTAGATTTTCATGGTGGTGGTATGGATTTAACTTTTCCGCATCATGAAAATGAAAACATACAACATTGAGCATTATATAATAAAAATCTTTGCAAAAATTGATTAAGAACTGGCCAAATAAATTTAGAAGGTGTAAAAATGTCTAAATCTTTGGGTAATGTTATTTTAGCAAAAGATTTTTTAAATAAATATGGACCTGCAATTTTAAAATTATTATTTTTTAATAGTAAAATAACTGCTCCAATTAATATTACAGATGAATTGATTTCTAATATGCAACAAATAGAAAATAAATACAAAAAATTCATTTTTAAATTTTTTGTAGATAAATTAGATGTTAATATTGATAATGATAATTTAATAAATAATAAAAAATATACTGATATTTTATTATCGGTATATAATCAAGATTTTGCTAAATATAATTTTTTAGTTAATGAATTGTTTAAATTAATTAATAAGGAAAATGATATTGAAAATAAAATTGTTCTCTTTAAGATATTCAATTTATTCCACAGTGAATTAACAGATAAAAATAAATATTTAAAACATATTGAAATATTTAAAAAATGACAGGAATTTTTAGAACAAAAAGAATATAGCAAAGCTGATAATTTAAGACAAATTTTAATTGATGTTAATTTAATTTAGTTAAACAAAAGACAAAAAAACGGAAGGTATTTTATGGAAAAATTAATATTGTGTGGGAGAAACAGCGTTTTTGATGCTATTGATAATAATTTTCAAATTGAAAAAATTTTCATAAGTTATGAAAATATTAAATTACTACAAAAACTTTCACACACTAAAATTAAAATAGAGAAAAAAAACAAACAATTTCTTGATAATATGACAAAAGAAAATCATCAAGGGATAATTGCAATTTTAAAATTTTTTCCTATTTATGATATAAATACTTTTTTTAATGATAAACCTTCAAATATTTTAATTTTAGATCATATTCAAGATCCACATAATTTAGGTGCAATTATTAGAACAGCGAATGCTTTTGGTATAAAACATATAATAATTTCTAAAGATCGCTCTGCTGATATTACGGCAACTGTTTTAAAAATTTCTTCAGGCGGTTTTATTGATATAAAAATTGCTAAAGTTGCCAATATTTCTGCCGTTATTAAAAAATTAAAAGAACATAATTATTGAATTTTTGCCACTGCTTTATCTGAAAAAGCAATTTCCTTAGAAAAAATTAAATTCAGTAAAAAAAATGTATTAATTGTTGGCAACGAAGAAAAAGGAATAAGTCTTCCTGTTTTAAAAATGTCGGATCAAGTAATATACATTAAACAATTTGGAAAAGTTCAATCATTAAATGTTTCTGTAGCAACAGGAATTTTATTATATGAATTAACAAAGGAAAATAATTGTTAGAAATTTTTGAAAAATTCAATTTAGCTATAAATAGCAAAGATAATAATCTGTTAAAAAATATATTTGATACTTTAAAATTAGATCAATTAATTAGACTTATACACTATGTATATGGTAAAGATTTACAAAATAATATTAAATTTACTTTATCTAAATACCATTCAAATTTGATAGATTCTTTTGATATTTATAATTCCTTCTTGTTCGACCTAAAGAAAATTTTAAAAAATTATGATCCTAATCTTAATAAAACAAATTTTTGAACATATCTTAATAATACTTCAAGACTGTATGCAATTAATAAGGTTAAATATTGAAATGCTAAAAAAAGAAACATCAAATGTGTAGATTATGATATAGAAGATTTTAGTTTTATTGAAGATATAGATGCACTGAAAGATATTTTTAGTTCTATTGAGAAAGAAGATTTTTTAAAATTAAAAAAACTTTTAAATGAAGATGATTTATTTTATTTAAATTATTTGAAAAATAAAAATAAACATATATCTGCTCAAAAGATAAATTTATGGCGTAAAAAAATGTTGAAGAAATTAAATGCTTATTATGGTGATAAATATAAATTTAATATATAATTATTAAAAGTCCTTTATGGGCTTTTTTAAATTAAACAAGGTATAATTTTTATATGCAAAAAAGAAAAGTAAAACTAAGTTGTGCTAATTGTTATAACTTTAATTACGTAACCAATAAAAGCTTACAAAATCTTAAAAGAATTGAAATTAAAAAATTTTGCCCTAAATGTAAATTGCATACTTTGCACAAAGAGGAAAAATAATGAAAAATAATTTAAAAAATGTATCTAAAAAAGAAAAAAAATACTTTTTTCGTAAATTAATTAAAGAAATTAAACGGGTTAGATGACCATCAAAAAAAACAAATTGAACCTCTTTTTTACAAGTTATTATTTTTTCAAGTCTTTTTGTCGCTTTTGTAGTAATAGTAGCTACAGTATTAACTTTAATTTGAAATACTGTAGGATTTAATTAGGAGTTAATTATGGAACAAAAAAAATATTCATGATATATGATAAGTACTGTTAGTGGTAAAGAAGATCAAGTAGTTGAAGCTTTAAAAAATAGAATTGTTAGCGAACAGGTTCAAGAATCATTTGATATGAACGCCACAACTGAAGGACCTTTTAAGATTTTTAAAAAACCAACTATTTCTAAAACAGAATTAAAAAAACGTGAAGAAGGTGAACCATATAAAGTTAAATATATAAATATTTATAGTGGATATATTTTTATACATATGGATATGACTGATAAAGCTTGATTCGTAATACGTAATACTCAATACGTAACAGGATTAATTGGTTCATCAGGAAAAGGTGCCAAACCAACACCTGTATCTTTAAGAGAAATAAAGAAAAGCTTCAATAAGGAAGAAAAATATATGAGAGATTTTCAACTAGGTATTTTTGAAGATGAATTTTTTGAAGGTGATATTGTTGAAGTTACAGCAGGCCCTTTTAAAGGCGAAACTGGTAAAATTATAAGTTTAAATAATCAAAAAAGAGAAGCGGAAATTGAAATCGAATCTAACGGTAAAAAAATACCAGTTTATTTTGAATTTAAAATTTTAAAAAATATTGATAAATAATTTTTTTGTATTATAATTATTTTAATGCATCTTAAGTTAAGATGATTATTCAACTTTGTTGGATTTCCAAGAGTATATTACTCCTTCCCTTAAATAATTTAAATAAATTTATGAGTAAATTTGTTTTATGTTTTTAAATATCTCCAATATTTTAAAAAGGACTAAAAACAAGTCCTTTTTTATTTATTTTAAAGTTAAAAAAAGTTTTAAAAAATTAAAAAGTGTATTTTTATGCTAAAATTTAATTAAAAATAAACTTTTTGGAGGAATAATGGAAAAAGAAAATTGCAAAAAATGTTGTAAAACTGAAAAAACATGCGAAACCAAAAACGCTTGCGAAGCCAAAAACGCTTGCGAAGCCAAAAACGCTTGCGAAGCCAAAAACGCTTGCGAAACCAAAAACGCTTGCGAAACCAAAAACGCTTGCGAAGCCAAAAACGCATGTGAACAAACATGTAAAAAAGAAACTAAATCTTGTCCTTGTGAAAATAAAGAACAAAAAACATGTGAAGCTAAATGTGGATGTGAAAAATAATTTATTTTTTATATAATTAAAGCACTATAGGAGTGCTTTTTTTATGTCTAAAATTAAAATAAATCAAATATTTTATAATCTTAAAATCGAAAAATTAAGTTATGAATTTTTTGGTAGTATAAAACTTCTAAATAAAACTATTTTAATTGAAAATGTATTAGAAAATGAAATTGTTGATATAAAAATTAATATGGTAAATAGTAAATATGCCTTAGCAGAAGTTATTAATTATCATACTTATAGTCCAATAAGAATATCAAAACTAAACAATGCTTCTTCACCTCTTAATATTATTCATTATGATAATCAAATAATTTTTAAAGAAAAAATGATAAAAGAATTATTTACAAGAAACTTAAATTTCGAAAATATTGAAAAAATGGTGACTACAAATAATAAATTTAATTATAGAAATAAATTAAAATTTTTTGTTAAATTAAAAAATAATATTTTTACTTTTGGACATCATCTACAAAAAACTAATAAATTTCAAAAAGAACAAAATTTTATTTTAGCCAATAATAAAATTAATAATTTAATTAATATCATTAAATTAAAATTAAACGAAATAGTAAATAAAAAGGATATTTTTGAATATATAACAATTTATAAAAGTAATTTTAATGATCATTTTCAAATTTTATTTTCAGTAAAACAAAAATTGAATGAGGAATATATAAATAAAATTATGGAATTAATTGGTCATAAAGTGATATTAATTGCATTAAAAAATAAAAATAATTTTTTAGATATTATTTATCAAGATAAGAAAAAACATTTTTTACAAAAAATAAATAATTTACAATTTATTCTATCGCCAGAAAGTTTTTTTCAAGTAAATGATTATCAAATTGTTCCTCTTTATGAAATATTAAAAAATAATTTAAATTTATCAATAGATGATGTTTTATTAGATGCTTATTGTGGTGTTGGTACAATAAGTTTATATCTATCTAATTTGGTTAAATATGTATATGGAATTGAAATTGTCAAAAAAGCAGTTGAAAATGCAAAAATTAATAAAATTATCAATAACATAAAAAATGTTGATTTTTATACTGGAGATTTAGAAAAACAATTTAACTGAAAACAGTTTAATTATCCAATAAACAAAGTAATTGTAGATCCACCTAGATCAGGATTATCTAATTTATTAATTGAAAAAATTATTTTGTTAAGACCTAAATTAATTGGATATGTTTCTTGCAATATTCATACTTTAATAAGGGATTTAAAAATTTTTATTAATAATAATTATGTTATTAAAAAAGTTATACCAGTTGATATGTTTCCACAAACACCACATGTAGAGATTGTAGTAATTTTGCAAGATAAAAAAACTTAAAATATTTTTTTCTTTAAAAATATTATAATTATGTTATGCATTATTGCATATGCATATTAAAAATATAAAAGGTTGATAATATGAAAAATTATATTAAGAAATTATTATTAGGTACTAGTTTAATTAGTCCTCTTACAGTTTTAGCTGCAACAGTGTCATGTGGTAATAATTCACATCCTAAAGCGCCTAAAGAATTAATAAATCAAGTAGAATTTCACAATGATTTAAAACTTACAGCTGAAGAAGTTGCAAATATTCCTAAAATAGCTGTAATTCCAGATGGTAATTTATATGATAAATCATTTCATCAATCAGGATGAGAAGGAGTTATCGGTTTTGCTGAATATAACAATATTCCTTTTGAAAAATATGATGCTTATGAAATAACAGGAAGTACATTAACTGAACAATATGAAGCAGCTCTTAATTCAGGAGCCAAAATTTTTGTTTTGGTAGGATTTGATAATCAAGCTCCATTTACAGAATTTTATAAAAAGAATAAACAAAAATTCATTGATGAAAAAATTGTTGTTTTAACTGTTGATTTTGCCACAGATACACAAGAAACAAAAGGTTCTGTAATTAGTTTATTGTATGATACAAAACCAGCAGCTTTTATGGCTGGATACGCCGCTGGGGAATATTATAGTAATTTAGAAGAAGGTAAAAGAACATACTCAACTTTTGGTGGCCAAACTTTTGAGGGCGTAACTGATTATATGGAAGGATTTATGAAAGGTGTTTATTATTGAAATACTCAAAATCCAACTAAAAAATTAACTTGAGCTGCAAATGATAATAATGTATATACAAATGCTTTGTTTAATATAAATGATAACAACAAACAAAGTGAAGTAAATAATTTTGTTATTAACCACAAACCTGGAATTATTTTAGGTGTTGGTGGATTATGAACACAATGAGTATCAAGTCAACAATCAGTAGATGTTGTAGTAGGAGTGGATACAGATCAAGCTCTAGCAGATATTGCTTCAAGTCATAAATACTTCACTTCAATTTTTAAAAATATAGCTCAGTCAGTTTATGAAGTATTATCTTACTATGTTAAAGGCCAATTTAATAAATTAGATAATTTTGCTTTAGGCTCAGAAAATGTTGTTATTAAAAGAAGCTATGAAGAAAAATGAGTAGATATTTCCAAAACTCACTTAACTACTAACGATGCTGATAAAGCTACAACAGCAATTAAAAATGCTCACAGCGTATATGAAAATCTTTCGGAAGAATTAAAAAATTGAATTAGAAGTCAAAAAGCAACTATAGATTCAGAAGAAATAAGTGATATACAAACTCGTTTAAACGCTTTAGCACAAGCAACAAAATAAAAATAAATTAAAGGTAAATAAAATATATGAAAAAATTAAAATTTTTACTCCCACTTACATTGACAACTACTTTGATTACACCTGCTTTAGTTATAGCATGTAAAAAAGAAGAACAAATTAAACCAGAGGAACCTGTTAATCCATCAACTCCAGAAACTCCAAAAGATCCAACAGATAATACTCCAAGTGAACAAAATAAAGCTTTAGAAACCGCTAAAACTAATTTACAAAAAGAATTAGCTAAAGTTACCAGTGAATTAGAAAAATCATTAACTAAATTTTCTAATTTAGAAGTTTTAAATAAAATTAAAGAAACTAAATCAGCTGCAGAAACAATTTTAGCTGAAGGAACTAATTTAGAAAAAATTAATGAAAATACTAATGCTTTAAATCTTGTAATACAAGAAGCAACAACATTAATTAAAACTAATACTGATGCTTTAAATAGCTTAACTAATAATTTAACTAATTCTAAGAAATTACTTGATATTTTAAAAGAAAATTCAGCAAGTAAAATTCAATTACAAGCAATTTATAATGATGCAGAAAAAGAAGCAAAAGCTGAAATAACTACTTTAGAAAAAATTCAAACTAATAATAAAGAATTACATAAACAATTTATATTAGTTAAAAATTCTCGTGATTTTTTAATTGGCGATACTGAAGATAAAGCAACTTCATTTAGTTTCGAAGAATTAGAAACCGAAAAAGCTAAAAAATTAAAAACAACCATTGAAAAAGCAGTAGATGCTAATTCAAAATATGAAGTAGGAGAAAGAGCACCATATACTTTTGTTTATAATTATCAAGATAAAAGAATAGTTCTTTTCGAAGGCAGAGTAAGTTGAAGAGATGGTAGTTATACCGTTATTCTAAATATTAAAGCTGATGAATTATTACCTAATGGAGCACAATTGATTAATGCTATTGATCCATTAAGTAATAGAGGAAATTTAAGTACATTTTTAGATGCTGGTATTTTAGATGGTAAATTAGTTCTTAGATTTAAAACAGGTATTTATCCAAAAACCATTAATGAAAATTCTGATTTTCATGCAGCTATTGATTTAAATGTTTTATTAACACAAGAAGAAGTTAAAAAAGCCGTTGAAAATGCTTTAAATGATATTACTAGATTATTTAGCATAGCTAATGTAAATGATGGTGATACTGATTATAAATCTCAATTGGAAACTTTAAAACAAGAAGCTCAAAAAATTAAAGGTGAAGAATTTAAAGTTGCAGAAGCTACAGCATTTTTAACTAAATATGACAAAATTAAAAAAGATTATGGTTTAGCTTTAACAAATAATATTCTTACTATGATTAATCCAACTTTATCTAAATATCAAAATATAACTAATGAAAAAACTAATGCTGATAAAGAAGCATTACAAACTTTAAGTCAAAATCTTGATGTAAATACTATTCTTGAAAATGATAATTATAGAAATACTTATGATCAAGCTAGAAAATTAGTTTCGCAATTAGAAAATAAATATGAAGAAGTAATTTTAGAACAAGAGAAAAAGAATGGTCAAGAAGTAGCAGAAAAATTAACTTCTAAATTAGAAGAATTAAAAGCTAAATATACTGATGAAAAATATAAATCTAATTTAGAAAATCTTACTAAAACTGTAGAAGAACTTAAAAAGACTTATACTGAAAAAGGTATAAATGAAAATAGAATGGTTCAAGCTCTTAGATTTGTTGAGAGAATGGAAGAATTAGTAACCAAAAATGTTACTAGTGAAAATTAATTTAATAATTTAACAAAAAAATCACACAAAAATTGTGTGATTTTTTTTGTTAAAAATAAAAAGTTAGCAAACACTATACTTCTTGATGTGGCTGCTTCATTTCTGACCTGACCAGATTACAAGGTTATAGTTTTACTAACAAATAAATTATAACAATAATTATTATTTTTATGAAAAAAAATAAAAAGTTTCATAATTTAACTTATAATAAGTTTATGAAAAAAATTAATTATAAAATTTTGGCAGAAAAAGCAAATGTTTCAATTAGCAGTGTCAGTCGTTATTTTAATAGCGGTTATATAAGCAAAAAAACTGAATTAAAAGTTGAAAAAGCTTTAAAAGATCTTAATTATGATTTTTATTTAAATTCACAATCAAATAATAAAACTCCGCTTTCAGATACTATAGTTGTTTTTTTATCAAACGAATATAATAATAATTTTTATGATATTTTGCAAGGAATAAATTATTCAGCTCAAGCAAAAGATAAAAAAGTTTTAAGTTATTTTGTAGATAAAAATCGTGATAAAGCAAAAAAATTATTTATTAAAATAAGAAGTCAATTGCCTTTTGCTATTATATTTTTCAATCAAAATTTAATAATTAATAAATTGTTTAATGAAATTTTTACAAAAAAACAAAACGAAAATGTCAAAATTTTACTCTTTAATACTTTGAGTGATCATTTTAGTTCTTTACAAGTGGATTATATTAAACCTTTTCAACAATTAGTTGTTTTATTATCGCCTAATTTAAATGCTTCAACAAATAAAATTATTTATTTAGATGATATTAATGATAATGAGCGTTTAAGATTTTATAAAAAAGAAGGTTTTTCTCAAGGAATGTTAAGCATTGAAAAAGAACCATTTTTTCTTGAATTTAATCCTAAAAGTAAAGAATCAATAATAAAAATAAGTAATTCTATTTTATTAAATGATTATAAATATATTATATGTTCATCGCACGAAGCTTATTTAGCTTTAGCTCACATAAGAGAATTAAAAAACTTTTATTTAACAGATATAGGACCAGCAAATTATTTTGATTTTTTCCCACGATATAATTATAAAATTTTAGAAGATTGATTTCATATTGGTATTCAAATGGAAAGAATGTTAACAACTAAAGTACCAACTGAAACGAAAGTTTTTGTTCTTAAACATTCAGGAAAAATTATTAAAAATGATGAAATTTAAAAACAGATATATAAACTAATATCTAAAAGTTATTTTTAAATAACTTAAATTAAGTTTAAATATATCTGTTTTTTATTTCAATTAATCAATTTTTTCCTCGAAAAGTGTAATAGTTTCCAATTGTTTACTAATATCTTTTTTAGTTTTATCAGCATCCATTGCTTTAGCAGTTATTGTCAGTTGTTTGTAAGATTTATTAAATATAGTAACAATATCCATTAATATTTTTTTATTATCATTATGTTGTTTTATTAATTTACTAATATTATCAGCCATATTGTTATATGAAATATAAACGTTATTTAAATATTTTTTTACTTTTTCAAAAGCATCTTCGCTTTTGCTTTGTCTTATAAGACTTTTAATTTGATCAATATATCAAAAAATAGTTGTAGGAGAAACAAATAAAATTTGTGGATTTTTTTCCATTAATTTTCTAGTTATATCGTTAGAAATCATAAAAATATAAATAGCTTCACTAGGAATAAACATTAAAGCCTTTTTGATTACTGACTCATCAGTTATATATTTTTCTATTTCCTTTATTCTTTGATCTAATTGATTAGTAAATTCTTTCAAATTTTTATCATTAGGATTTTTTAAATAATTTAAATAAGTTGAAGCTTGGAATTTAGAATCAACAGGAATAATAATTTTTTTATTGTCAGCATTATGTGTAAAAATAGCCAAATCAACAATTAAATTATCTTTAATTTTATATTGAGTTTTAAACATTCCATCAATACTATCATCTTCGCCATAATGATCACTTATAATATCATTTAATAATTTTTCACCAACGACACCAATGCTTTTATTATTTTTAAAAATATCATTGATGTCTTTTATTTCGTTTTTTACTTCTTCTAATATCGATATATTTTTATTAACTTCATTTATTTTTTCTACTGTTTGTGAAAATTCATTTTTTATATTTTCATTAATATTATTTGCTAATTTATTTGTTACTTCTTGTCTTATTGTGTCTAAGTTTTCTTTTTGATTATTTTTAATTTCATTAAAAGAATCGTTTAAATCTTTTTTAAGTACTTTAAAAACAGAATTTTCGTTTGAAAGAATATTTTTTCTTAGTTCTTCTTCAAAAGAATTGAAATTATTTTTTAAATTAATTTCTAAATCTTTTTGATTTCTATGAAATTCTTTAATTAATTCTAATTGTTTTTTTGCCAAATCAGTTTCATTATCTTTCAATAACTGATTAAATCTGTTATCAATAGTTTTACTAATATTATCAATTAAATTTATTTCAATATTTTTAATCTTTTCATTGTCTTTTAATTCCATTTTTTTTGTTTTTCTTTTATTTAATAAAAAAATAACAACAAAAAATGTAATAGCTATTAGTAATAATATTAACATTATTACTATAATAAGATTTCAAATCGTAGTTGTCAAATTATCTCCTTTGTGTTATTATATTATTATGCATTATACTAAATTATATTCTGCAGTTTTTGCGCAAAAAGATAATCTAGTTTATATACATAATCAATCTTTTTATGTTTTATTGGGTATTATTTTACTGATTATTATTGGTATTCTAATTACTTTTATTCTTTATTTACATTTTTTTCAAAAACATGTTCATTCAGATTGAATAAGTTATATAAAAAATAAAAATTTAAATTTAGAAAATAACAACAATAAGAAGAAAAATTATATTAAATATAATATTTACATTGTTATTTTAACTTTATTATCATTAACTATTTTTATAATTTTAGCTACTATTTCCTTTGATTTATTCTATAGTTTATTTATATAAAAAATTCCTTTTTAACTGTTTAATAGTTATTTTAGGAATTTTTTAATTTAAATAATTTTTTATTTTTTGCATATATTTTTCTTGATCTTTTTGTTTTATTTCTTCTCTTTTATCTTTTTTAGTCAATCCTATTACTAAAGCTATTTCGAGTTTAACAATATTTTTATTATTAAAATAAAGTTTAACAGGAATGATTGTAGAACTATTTAAACGATTTAATTTACTATTTAGTCTTATTAATTCATTTTTATGTAATAATAATTTTCTTTCTCTATTTTCATCGTTTTTTTGTAACATATAACTTTTAAAATTAGCATTATAAAGAAATAATTCATTTTTTCTAAAAAAACAATAAGAATTAGTTAAATTAACTGTTTTAGCCCTTGCGCTTTTAGCCTCTCATCCTTGTAAAACTATGCCACATTCATATTTATCAATAATTTTATAATTATGTAAACCACGTCGATTATCACTAACAATATTCATATAGTTATTATATAAAATAATAAATTAGTAAATAAAAAATCCGTTTATACGGATTTATAAATGTTTTTCAACGTGTTTTACAAAAGCAGGATAAGGTAAATAACCTAAACCAGGTTGTACCATTTTTCCGTCTTTAAAAATAAATCAAGTTGGCATTGAAGTTACATTAAATTCTTTTGCTAAATCTTGATTTTGATCAACATCCACTCTAAAAACAGGAATATTATTTTTAGCAACTAATTCATCTAAAGTGATTTTAAACATTTTGCATGGAGGACATCACACAGCGTGAAAAACTAGTACATATACACCTTCTGTTTTGCTAAATTGTTCTTTATATTCTTGAGTTGTAATTTCTTTTAACATTTGGCCTCCTTTATAAATTAATTTTATAATATTTTTTTTAAATTCAAAAAGTTATTTTTTATATAAAAAAATGCTGAAAAATTAACTTTTTGCTGTTTTTTGAAAAATATATTTAATACTTTATTTTTCTAAAAAAAGTATTTATTTTCTATGATAAAAAAAAAAAAAAAAAAACAAAAAAAACATATAATTTAATTATATTAATATATTCCAAATTAAATAATTTAAAGTAAACGATAAAAATATAAATCAAATATTTTCATAAAATATATTAATATCAAATTTTATAATTATATACGTATATAAATTAAAGGAAAATCTATATGAAAAAAAGTAAATTAGTTGGTTCAGCATTTGCTTTATTAACAGGTGCATCTGTTGTTGCTGTTCCTTTAACTACTATTTCTGCTACTACTTCTGAACAAAATTTAGAAATTGTTAAATATTTTTTAGAAGGCAGAGATTTTGAGGCTCAACAAAAACAACTTGTGGAATCTTTTGATAAAAAAATTACAGATTTAACCAATAAATATCCAAATATAAATAATTGAGGTAAAGAGTGATTAGATCGACGTAAAGCCGCTTTATCTAAATATTATTCATTATTAAAACAACTAGTTAATAGTAATCAATATCCTACAGCTTTTCAACTATTTAATATAATTAATCAAACTTTAGCTACCTTTACTACTCAAGAACAATATTTAACGCAAATAGATGAATTATTAAAATCATTTCCAGATTCAGTTAAATTTGTGGAACAAGTTCAACCACAATTAAATGGTAAAAATTTTGCTCCTTCTGAATTATTAGCTAATTATATTGACGTTGTTAAACAACACAGTGATTTTTTAAAAAGAACTAATGATGCTAAATTAGTTGAATGAAATAAAAAACAAGCTAATTGAGATAAAAAAGTTCAAGAATTGCGTGATTACATTGTTAAAGATCAACAAAATGCAAGTAAAATTTTTGTTGCTGTATTAAGCAGTATAACTAACGTTTTAACTGACATTAAAAATAAATATGAAATTCCTACAAGATGATTATCAGCAAATTATTTGCAAAAAATGCTTGAAAGACAAAATTATTTAGTAGAAGAAATTGGCAAACAATATGAAGCCAAGGAACATATTTTAGCAATTTATCAAATTGAAAATCTTCGTCAACTAGTTGATGAATTAGCCTTTGAATTAACTTCAGTTAATTGATTATCAAAATTTTTAAATAACGCAACTACTGAATTACAAACTCATTTAAAATCAAAAGCACAACAAATCTATCAAACTGCAGTTCAAGCCAAAAAAACAAAATTAGAAGAAATTAATAAAATAAATGAAACTGATTCAGAACAAGTTAAAAAAATGAAACAAGAAGCAGTTAGTCAAGCGCATCCTTCTGTAAGTGAATTATTAAATCAATATTATGTTGAATCATTTAGCTTCTTAAATAAAGAAATTCAAGTTTTAAAAGAAGCAGGAAGTAATCCAGCTGCTCTTAGAAAAGAAATAGCTGATGAAGTTAATAAATTATTAGCCGCTAAAGGTTTAAATGAATATTTAATAACTGAAGAAGATCCGAAAGCTCAAGTATTTAATGAACATTTATCAAAAGCATTAGATAAATTAGTAGAAAATAATTCTCAAAATAATTCATCTGCTAGTGATGCTACAACTGATAAATGAAAAACTATTTTAATTGCTGTTTCTGCCATTTCTACAGCAGCTGTTGTTGCAATGATTATTGCTATAGTGGTTTATTTAGCTCGTAAAAAACAAACTAAATAATACAAATTTCATCTTTTTTGAATAAGTAATATAAAATATTACTTATTTTTTTTATTTTAAAATTCTAAAAATTAAAAAAAGTTTTTCAAATTAGTAATTATAAAAGAAATATAATAATCTTAGAGGTGTAAAAATGAGTAGTTTTCCAAGAATTGTTATTGATGAAAATAAATTTAAAACTAATATTAAACGTGCAATAGAAATATGTAAAGAAAAAAATATTAATGTTTTAGCTGTTACTAAAGGTTTTGTTGGAAATCGCAGAATGGTGGAAATTTTTGCTGAGTGTGGCATTGAATATTTTGGCGATTCTAGATTAGAAAATATAGCAAATTATCAAGATATAAAAGGGCACAAACAATTATTAAGAATACCACAAATTGAAGAAATTCCACAATTAGTTGAATTGTGTGATTCATCACTTAATGGTGATATTAATGTAATTAAAGCAATTAGTGATTACGTAATTAAAAATAACAAAAAAGTACATCAAATTATTTTAATGATTGATTTAGGTGATAGAAGAGAAGGAATTCTAACTAATCAAGTTCATGAAACAGTAAATGAAATAATTCAATTAAAAGGAGTGCAATTAATAGGTATAGGATGTAATTTTGGCTGTTATGGTGCTAGAATACCTTCAGTAGAAAAAATGCAAGAATTTGTTCAAATTAAAAAAGACATTGAAACAACTTATAACTTAAAATTAACTCATATTTCAGGTGGCAATAGTTTGAGTTTACACATGGTATGAGAAAATACAATGCCTGAAGAAGTAAATTTTTTAAGAATGGGCTTTGCAATGATTTTTGGAACAGAAGATAAATATCGTCAAACTATAAAAGGCATGTATCGAGATGCTTTTAAATGCCAAGCGAGTGTTGTTGAAGTAGATATTAAATCTTCTTTACCTAAAGGAGAAGCAGGTATTGATGCTTTTGGACATAAACCTGTTTTTGAAGACAAAGGTATTATAAAGAGATTATTATTAGCAATTGGCAAACTAGATACTTCTTTTGATGATATGTACCCAATTGATTCCAATTTAGAAATTCTAGGAGGATCAAGCGATTTAATGATTTTAAATGCTACAAATAGTTCGATTGACTATAAAGTAGGAGATATCATTGAATTTAATTTAGATTGAGGATCATTATTATATTTATTTAGTTCAAAATATGTAAGTAAAAAATTTATAAAATAAAAAATCAAGATTAACTTGATTTTTTAAATATCAATATTTTTCACATATTTAGCATTTTCTTCAATAAATTCTTTTCTAGGAGCTACATCATCTCCCATTAAAGTGGTGAATATTCAATCAGCTCTAGCAGCGTCTTCTATTTGTACTTGCAACATTAATCTTGTGTTAGGATCCATAGTAGTTTCTCACAATTGATCAGGATCCATTTCGCCCAATCCTTTATAACGTTGTATATTTATTTTTAAATTAGGATTCAATTCTTGCATTATTTGTTCTTTTTGTTCATCATTATAAGCATAATAAATATTTTTATTTTGTTGTATTTTATATAAAGGAGGTTGAGCAATATAAATAAATCCATATTCAATTAATTCTCTAAAGTAACGATAAAAGAAAGTTAATAATAAAGTTCTAATATGAGCACCATCTACGTCAGCATCAGTCATTATAATAACTTTATGATATCTTAATTTGTTTATGTTAAAGTCTTCACCTATGCCAGTACCTAAAGCGGTAATAAGTGATTGAATTTCTTCATTAGCAAATACTTTGCTTGCTTGATTCTTTTCAGCATTAATTACTTTACCTCTCAATGGTAAGATAGCTTGAGTTAGTCTATCTCTTCCCATTTTAGCTGATCCACCAGCAGAATTACCCTCAACTATATAAAGTTCACTAATTTCAGCATTTTTTGAAGTACAATCAGCTAATTTGCCAGGCAATGATCCACCTTCAAAAATTGTTTTTTTTCTTGCTGCTTCTCTAGCCATTTGTCCAGCTAAACGAGATTTTTTAGCGTTTAACGCTTTTATAACAATATTTTTAGCTTCAATAGGATTTTCTTTTAAAAATCTTTCAAAAGCATCTGAAAAAACTTTATTTACAGCAATTCTTGCATCTTTATTTCCTAATTTACCTTTTGTTTGACCTTCAAAAATAGGATCAGTATGTTTAATGGAAATTATAGCTACTACACCTTCTTTTGCATCCTCTGCATTTATTTTATCTTCTTCTTTTTTTATTAGATGTGCATCAATTCCATAATTGTTAATTAATCTTACTAACGAATCGTAAAATCCTCTTTCATGAGTACCGCCTTCAATGGTGATTATATTATTGGCATAAGAAACTACATTGCCAATAATTTTTTCATTATACTGTAAAGCTACTTCTACTTGTACAGGAGCATCTTGGCCATGTGAATATTCGCCTTCGGCGTAAATAATATTTTGATGAATTAATTTTTGTCCTTTATTTAATTCTTTTACATAATCTACTATACCACCAGCAAAACAAAATTGATTAGTTCTATTTGTTTTCTCATCATTGACAATAATATTAAGCCCTTTATTCAAGTAAGCAATTTGTTTTGCATGATCAACAATAGCATCATAATCAAAATCGTTTTTATCCATAACTGTAAAATCAGGATGGAATTTAATTTTAGTTCCAGTATCATTTTGTTCAATATCTTTTAAAATGGTCAAAGGTTGAATAATTTGACCGCCATTAGCAAAATGAGCATAATGTAGTTTTGCATCTCTTTTAACTCATACTTCAAATTCATCACTTAAAGCATTAACTACTGAGGCACCAACTCCATGTAAACCACCAGAAACTTTATAAGTTTCAGAGTCAAATTTACCTCCAGCATGTAAAACAGTTAGAACTGTTTCAACTGTAGAAATATTAGTTTCAGGATGAATGGCAACAGGAATTCCTCTTCCATTATCTTCAACAATAACATAATTATCTTTTGTTAAAGTAATATTAATTTCATTTGCAAAACCAGCCATGCATTCATCAACAGAATTATCAACTATTTCTCAGATTAAATGATGTAATCCTTTAATACCTGTAGTTCCTATATACATTCCTGGTCTAACTCTTACAGCTTCTAAACCTTTTAAAACTCTTATACTAGATGCGTTATATTCTGAAGTGCTCATTTTGTTAGCTCCTTTTCAAAAAAAATAAATGATTAAATATTTAAAGAATTTAAATATTTATATAGCGATTATATCATAAATTAAATTTAAAAAAGTTTAAAAAAATCAGTTTTAAAACTGATTTAAAATTTATTGTCAGGAATATATAAATTACCATCCACTGAAGCAATATGATTAATAGTAATTAGAGCATTTTGATCAATATGTCTAACTAATTTAATTAAACGTGGTACTTGTTTATACAATGTTATAGCAGTGAGAACTTTCATTTCATTTCCAGAATATCCACCAATTCCTTTGCTTATTGTAAAACTATTAATAGTTTTTTTGTCTTCCACAATTGCTTTTCTAATAGCACTCATATGAGGTGAAAATATTTTGAATTGCACAACCTTGTATCTTGGAAACAATCTATTTAATACTTGTGCAAAAACAAAATTACAAATAAAAGTAGAAATCATATTAGGTGAAAAATAAAGTGAAGTTTGTCAGTTAACACTTGTCATTTCTTTAATACCTAATTTATCGGCTTGACTTAGTTGGTTATAAATATTAGGATAATTAGTTTCTAAATTTACTAAATCATTTAAAACTAAACTTCCGGCAATAAATGTACCTATTAACACTGAAATAACCATAATAATAATATTAATGTATGAATTAATGGTACCAAAATTTTTATGTTTAACAGTTGACATATATTCGCCTATTATGCCAGTAACACCTGCAGCGCCACCCATAATAGCAATAATAGCAAAGAAAAATGCTAACATTCCACCATAAATAACTGCAAAAAGGATTTGGGCTACGATAGCTCCACCATTATTTCATGATAAGGGAATTAATGATCAAATTCCTTCTTTACCACTTCCTAATTGTCCATTTCCTCATAAATTATCTTGTATTAAAATTCTAGCTTCTTGACTAATAGTATTAGCAGTAAAATCACCAAAAATATTAAAATTAGATATTCCTGGAATTTGTCCAATAGCAAAAGAAACTAAACTACTAATTACTAAAAATTCTAATGTAAGCATTGTGTATATTTTTCCGACTTTTTTAAAACCAAATCAAAATATAGGAAAACTTAGTACTAAGTATAAAATTCAGAATAATGCTTGATCAATAACATTATAAATAGCAATAGTAATTTGCGGATTATTTCTTAATAAAACATTAGTTAATTTGGAAATTGCTTGTCCAAAAGCAGCTAAACCGAAGTTATAAATACCTGGATTTTTAACAAAAAAGATACCAACAATTCCGTATATTACAGAAAATAAAGCAGTTCATAAAACAATTTTTTGGATAGGCATAGGTGCATAAAAACGCGAAAACCTAAGCACGAAATTAGATAATTTTGTATATCTATATTGAGTATTTTTTTTCTTAATCACCTTTTTTACTGGTGAATCTGGTTCATTAGTAAAAATATCATACATTGAAGCATTATCAAAATCATGTTGCTGCGAATGTTCTTCTTCATTCTTATCAAAAGTATGATTATTATTTTCTTTTATCATAAGACATCCTTTCTTGTTTATTTTATTGGTAATTGCAAAATAAAAAACCAAGAAATTAAATTGAAATAACTTCTTATTGTTATTATATTATAATGAAGGGATTTATAATATTAAATATGTATAAAATCAATTATTTTGAAACCTTAAATATGCAAATTCCAATATATTTTCTTGACAAAAAAAGTAATACTACTTTAGTTTTTTTACATGGAATTAAATCCTCAATAGATTTTATTCAGAATTTAGACAAATTAATTAATAACTATAATATTTTAGCTATTAATTTACCAGGAAGTCATTATTATAAAACTCTAAATTTAGAAAATATTGATTTAAATATTTGAATAAAAATAACTAATAACATTTTAAATAAACTTAAATCTAAAAATATTATCATTTTTGCCCATTCAATGAGTGGTGGTGTTGCTATGGGTATAAATAAGTTTAAAAATATTAAAAAAATTGTAATGTTTAATACTATTCATCCTTTTTTAGAAAAAAATATAAATATTAATTTATCTAGTAAATTCCTTTCAAGCAAAAATATGTTTGAAAATTTATTTATAAAAGAAAAATATAAAAATAAAATGATTTCTCAATGAAATAAAGAAAAAGCTCAAAAAATTAAATATTGAATACCAATGTTAAATAAAACAATATTTAATTCTAAATATTTAGATATTTTAGAAAAACAATATATAAATAAAAAAAATTTGATAGTACCAATTGTTAGCGAAAATGATAATGTAATTAATTCAAAAAATTTACTTGCTTATTATAAAAAAATAAATCTTAATGCTAATATTATTGGTGTTGGACATAGTCTTTCATCTATTTATAATAATGATTTAGCTAATTTAATTAATAAATTAGTTAAAGCTAAAAAACGTTGATTTTGACAAAAAAATATTTTTAAATTAAAAAATAAAGGAAAAAATGGAATATAAAAAATTCGAAGAAAATTTATTGTTATTCTTATCTAAAAATAACAGTTTAAATTTATTGTTAAAAGTATTAGATAATCCTGAAGTATATTTTTCTTTAACAAATGCTTTAAATGTTAAAATAAAAATGGAACAAACTTTTTTACGTATGCAAGAAAATAAATATCATAAATTTATTAAAAATTTAATAGAAGAATATTTGATTAAGCAAAATTATGAAATTATGAAAAATAGAGTTATTTTAACTCATGAAGAAATTAAAAATAATCAAAAAGAAACAATATTATTGAAATCTACATTTTCTTTTATTGCTAAAGATGAAAATAAAAAAGAATTTATCTATATTTGAGCTAAAAAAAGAGATAATTTTTCATTAAAAAAAATAGAAATTTTATTAGAAAATTATATGTTGATAGCCAAAAAAATAATTAATTTATATCCTGATTATAAACATAAATTCTATTTATGATTTATAGAAGAAACGGTAAAAAATAATAAAGAAAATATTTTTAATTTATTAAATAAAAATAACGAAATTAATTTTCAAGTTTGCTATGAAAACGAATTATTTAAAGAATGAAACGATATAGATTATTTTAATTCTATAAAAGAAAATCAAAAAAGATTTAAGAAAACTAATTATGCTTACTTAAATAATTTTCCTAATTTTGATAGTGATGAATCAATTTTAGAGGATTTAGTTAATTTGAGTGAAAATAGATGAAATTTATTAATGTCACCAGTCAAGATTTATGAGCAATTAAGAAATAATTTATTTAATTTAAATAATTCTAATTCTAACTTTTATAAAGCTATTAAATTAAGAGAATTAAAAATACTGGCTGTTGATGAAGAAGATTATAAAAATAAAAAAATTGCTTTTTTAGAAAAAAATAATATTTAGAAATTAGTTTTAATATGTTATAAAATTTAGAATATAAAAAATATATTTATATATTTTTAAGGAGATTAATATGGCCGGACATTCAAAATGAGCTAATATAAAACATCGCAAAGGCGCACAAGATGCTGCTCGTGGAAAAATATTCCAAAAATTATTTAAAGAAATCTATGTTGCTGCTACTCTACCAGCTGGAGCTGATCCTGATACTAATCCATCTTTAAAACTTGCTATTTCTAAAGCTAAAAGTAAAAATATGCCTAAGGCAAATATTGAAAGAGCATTAGCAAAAGCTAAAGGAGAAAGTAAAGAAGGTTCGAATTTTGTTGAAACATTATTTAATGCTACAATCACTGGCGGAGCAACATTTTTAATTAAAACTTTAAGTGATAATATGAATAGAACTAAATCACAAATGACAATGTATTTTAATAGACAAAATGCAATTTTAGGCAAAACAGGACAAATTCCTTTTCAATTTGATCATAAAGGAATTTTAGAAATAAATAAAAATAATATTGATGAGGAAAATTTAACATTGGTAGCATTAGATAATGGAGCCGAAGATATAGAAATTACTGAAGAAAGTTATGTTATTACAACTTTACCAGAAAATTTTACTCAATGTAAAATTGCGTTAGAAGATGCTCTAAATATAAGTGATTTTTTACAATGTGAAGTTACTTATTTACCTAATTCAACAGTTAGTTTTGATGCAGAAAAAACTCAAAAATTAAGTGAATTTATTGATTTATTAGAAGATGATGATGATGTTCAAGAAGTATTTCACAATATTGAATTAAATATAGAATAATTTATGAATAATTTTATTGAACTTTTAAAAAATGCACATGGCAATTTGTTAGATTGGGATGCTGACAAAGAAATTTTATTAGCTAAATTTTATTTAGTTTTAATTTCTGCACTTATTATTCTTGGATTACCAACGATAATTATTTTTATTTTACCGATTTTTAAAAAAAATCAATTAAGCAAAAAAACAACAGTTTTGTTATATGCTTTTTCAACTGGTTTTTTTATTTGTTTAGCTTTATTTGGGTTTTTAAGAGAAGCAATTGAAATAAGTAGTTCTAAAATTTTAGAACAAACTACATGACAAATTTATGGTTGAAATATTTTACTGGTTGGTATTGGATTGATAATAGGTTTACTAATAGCTTTTGGACTAAGAGAATTAGTAAGAAAAATTAGTTCCTCACGTTTAATTAAAAATAATTCTCAAGCACAATTATTTATTCATTCTCATGATTTAGAACATGATAATGATGTACACACTCATACAATTCATGATTATGCACCTGATCATCACATTGATTTAAAAAATAAAAGTAAAAAAACAACTTCAGCCCCTAAATTTTTAGCTTTGTTGCTATTATTAACTCATAGAATTCCTGCGGGATTATTAATTGGTTATAGTTTAACAAATTTTATAGATAATAGTACTAAACAATTTGGTGCTTTAAATATTGCTTTTATTATAAGTTTTATACTTCATATCATTCCAGAAATTTTAATTTTTTATTATAGACAATTAGAAATGGGTATAAAAAAATGAAGAGCGGCATGAATAACTTTAGCTTCAATTTTAATATTTATTCCTTTGATGTTAATCGGAATATATTTTGGATCTTTTATTAATTCTTCACCTAAAATTATTGCTTTAATGCAAGCAATTGTAGCTGGAATTTTTCTTTTTACTGCAATAGTAGAATTTGTGCCTGAATTTTATCATTCTCATCATGATAAGAAAATTTTTAAAATAGTTATTTTTGTATTTTTACTTGGCATAGTTTTATGTGCAATTATTTTGTCTTTTCATACTCACGGAACTTAAAAATATTTTTAAATTAAAAAAACAGATTATTGAATCTGCTTTTTTAATTATTTGATTTCTTCTTCTGTAAAATTAGCATTTGTATCATTTGTTGTTGATTCTTGTTGAGAATTTTGTTCTTGAGCATATTTAGCAAATTCTGCATAAATTTTTTCAATTTTTTCTAATTCTTCTCTTAATTTATCATAATCTTTATTTTTGATTAATTCATTAAATTTATCAATTTCAGTTTGTGCTTCTTTTAATTTAGCTTCATCTAATTTATCTTTATTTTCATTTAATGAACTTTCTAATCTGGCAACTAAAGATTCAGCTTTAACTAAAGTTTCAATATCAGCTGTTTTTTTGGCATCTGCTTCTCTGTTTTCTTCAGCTTCTTTTATCATTTTATCAATTTCTTCATCGCTTAATTTGGTTGAATTTTGAATAGTGATACTTTGTTCTTTATTGCTTTTTACATCTTTTGCTGTAACAGTGGTAATACCATTAGCGTCAATTCTAAAACTTACTTCAATTTGTGGAATTCCTCTTGGAGCAGGTTCGATACCTTCTAAATTAAATAATCCCAATAATTTATTTTCTGAAGCTAAAGGTCTTTCACCTTGAACAACTTTAATAGTAACTTCAGTTTGATTATCTGCATAAGTTGTAAATATTTGACTTTTTGTAATTGGAATTCTAGTATTTCTTTGAATTAATGGTGTAGCAATACCACCAGCAGTTTCAATACCTAAAGTTAAAGGTGTAACATCAACTAAAAGTATGTCATTAATATCACCAGCTAAAACAGCACCTTGAATTGCAGCTCCTAATGCAACAACTTCATCAGGATTAACTGAATGATTTGGTTTTTTATTAGTCATTTTTTCAACTAATTCTTGTACTGCAGGCATTCTTGTTGATCCACCAACCATTAAAACATCATCAATTTCGTTAGTAGTTAATTTAGCATCTTTTAAAGCTGTTTCAATTGGTTTTCTACATCTTTCTAATAAATCAGCTGTCATTTTTTCAAATTCACTTCTTTTAAGTTCAGCTTCTACATTAATTGGTTGCCCATCTTTAAATAATAAGAAAGGAAGTGAAATATTAGCTGTAACTGAAGAAGAAAGATCAATTTTAGCTTTTTCTGCAGCCTCTTTAAGACGAGCCATAGCCATTTTGTCATTTTTTACATCGATTTGATAGTCATTTTTAATTTTTTCAATTAATCATTGAACGATTTTTAAATCTCAGTCATCTCCACCTAAATGATTATCTCCAGATGTTGATAATACCTCAAATGTACCACCAGCTAGTTCTAAGATTGAAACATCAAATGTACCACCACCAAGGTCAAATACTAACACTTTCTTTTCTTTATCAGTTTTATCTAAACCAAAAGCTAATGCAGCGGCTGTTGGTTCATTAATAATTCTTAAAACTTCTAATCCCGCTATTTTTCCAGCAATTTTAGTTGCTTCACGTTGAGAATTATCAAAATAAGCAGGTACGGTAATAACAGCTTTTGAAACACTTTTTCCTATTTTTTGTTCAGCATATTTTTTAAGGTGTTCAAGAATAATAGCTGATATTTCTTCAGGTTTATAATCTTTATTATTAGCTCTAACAGTTTTATTTGTTCCAATTAATCTTTTAATAGAAGCTATAGTATCTGGGTTAGTTTCAATTTGTTTTTTTGCATTTTCTCCAACTATAGTTTCTCCATTTTTGAAACTAACAACAGAAGGAGTTGTTCTTTTGCCATTTAAATTTTCTAATACAATAGGTTTATTATTTTCTACTACTGAAACAACAGAATTAGTTGTTCCTAAGTCAATACCTAAAATGATTTCTTTTGCCATATTTTTCCTCTCATTTTTTATTGTTTATTAAAAATATTTTTTTTGTTTGTAAATTATTTTAGCATATTATTAGCAGTAAGAACTAAAAAGTGCTAAAAATTTTAAAAATATTTGCTTAATAAATTATTAACAAAACAAAAAAATAAAAATCTAATAAATTATTTATTTTGTTTTTTAGTTTATTGGTTTTTGATTGTGAATATTTTAAAGTAAATAAAAATACTAATATATTAATAAATAAAATAAAAAAATATAAGAAAGTTTAGATTTTTTTCATATTTTAAATTTAAATACTATTAATTAATTTTATTAATTAAATAAAAAAATATAATTTAAATATGAAAAAAATAGTATTAAAATTCTTAACCCCTATAATTTCATTTATACCTTTAGCAACTTTTAGTTGTCAACATGAAAATTTTGATAAAAAAAATTTTTCAAAAATAAATGAGAATAAATTAATACATTATTCACGTGATGAATATTCTTCTCCACCGTTTAATATTTATATTGAAAATTTTGATATCGAACAAAATAATAAAGAAAATATAAGAATTTTTGAGTTAATTGATTTTGAAAATGGAATAAATGATGGTACTTTGGATAAAGAAAATTCTTTATTTATAAAGTATTTAAGTGAAAATAACAAATTAAAATCATATATTGGTAAGGTAGATAGATATGAATACGATTTAATAGAAATTATTTTAAAAAGTAATGTTAATTTTAATCAATTAATTAGTGAAGTGTTATATACTCCTGTTGAAAATAATATGAAAATTAATATTAAAATAAATGAGTTAGAAAATAACGCTAATTTCTCATACAAACGTTTTTGACTTTTCGTGCCTAAATTATGAAACATAAATATTGATAGTATTACATTAGAAAAAAATAGATATAAAACATTTAGCGAAATTCCTGAAACTAATAATGATTTAATATGAAAAAATAATTCTAATTTTGATTATAAAGCTATTTTTGATTTTTGAAATTTACCTTGAAATAAAAATAACTTAAATTTTAAAATAGAAAATACAACTAATGAAAAAATTAAAGGTTTTACCACCCCCACTTTTCGCACTCAAAATTTTAATGATACAGAATATCAATCAATTGAAAAAAAATTAAATGAAGGCTTATTAATAAATAGATATGAAATAAATGAACATATTGAATGAATAAATAGGTATTATTGAACAAATAATGATACACTCATTCCTTGATATGAAGAGTTTAAAAACTATCTAGCAAACAATTTTAAGCCAGTAGATGCTTTATTGGCAATAAGATTAAATGAAGAAAAAGAATATGGTATTCATTCAATAGAAATTAATAAAACTACTAAAGAAATCATTATTAATAAAATCATAACAAATGTAGATATAATCTATAGAGCTGGATTTATACGAAATGATGAGTATCGTTATCCTTATAGTGCAATTAAATATTTTTTACTAACTGATATACATATACATGATATTAAAAACTATAAAATTATTAAAAAAGATTTTAATTATTATTTTTTAGAAAATGAGAAAGAAATTATATGATCTCCATATCATTTAAATACTAAAATTATTATAAAATAAATTATTAAAAATGCTTTGTAGTAGAGAAACAAAGCATTTTTAAATTTTATTAATGTAAAATAACTCTTTTTTTACTTTCGAATTGATAATCAATTATGTATAACGGACCATCCGTAAATTCAATTGATCAAGCATTTTTTATTTTAGTGTTTAAAACAGCATTAAAAATTTTTACTCTTTTATTATCTATAAATATATAAGCTCCAGGATTAGAAGAAAAAGCTTTAATAATGTTCAATGCCTTTTCTCTTGAATAAGTTAATTTTAATTCGCCATCTTTTTTATTCAATTTAGGTGATAATGTAACAAGAGAATCATCTTGTTTTATTCTAGTGAATTTATTATTGTCTAAGTCTTTAACTCACTCTACTATTTTATTTGCAGTAAGTTTACTTAATTTAGTAAATAAAGTATCGCTTGTGTCTAATTCATCTATTTTATAAGTTAAAGTAGCAAAAATATCTCCAGCATCCATTTCTTTAATCATTTCCATTAAACTAATACCAGTTTCTTTATCACCGTTTAAAAGTGAATATTGAATAGGAGCTGCACCACGATATTTAGGTAAAAGTGAACCATGTACATTTAAATTTAATTTTTTAGCAATATTTAAAATATTAGTAGGTATGTATTGTCCAAATGCAGCTGTAATTAAATAATCATAATCAAGTTTTTCTAATTCTTCTTTAATTTGAGATATTTTTTCTGGTTGAAAACATTTAATATTATATTTTTTAGCTAATTTTTTAGTGGGAGTTTCTTCATTTTCACCATGACGATTAATTAAACGATCTGGTTGAGAAACAATTGCTACTACATTAAAATTTTTAATTAATTCTTCAAAGATAGGAACGGCAAATTCAGGAGTTCCTGCTAACAAAATTTTTATCATAATAATATTATAAATATAAATTATCCTTACATTAAATAATATAATTAGATTATGATTAATGACACAATAGCAGCTATAAGTTCAGGAGGCAAAATCAATCAAGCCATTTCTATCATAAGAATTAGTGGTAATGACAGTGTTGAAATTGTCAAAAAAATTTTTACTGGCAAAGTAGGAAATAATCGTGAAATTACTTATGGTAATATAATAGATAATTTTAATGACAATTTCATAATTGACGAAGTTTTAATTGCTTGATTTATTGGTACAAATACTTTCACAGGAGAAAACACTGTAGAAATTAATTGTCATGGCGGAATTATTATTACTAACAAAATTTTAGAATTAATTTTAGCTAACGGTGCAAGATTAGCTCAGCCAGGAGAATTTAGTAGAAGAGCTTTTTTAAATGGGAAAATGGATTTGATTAAAGCTGAAGCAATTAATGATTTAATTCATGCAAAAACATTAAAACAAACAGAATTAGCAATCAAAAAATTTGATGGGAAAACTTCTTTGTTAATTCAAAATTTAATTAATAAATTAGTTTATTTAATTGGTGCAATAGAAGTTAATATTGATTATCCTGAATATGATGATGTTGAAAACGCATTAGGAGATAATTTAAAAAGTAATTTATATGATTTTAAAAAACAATTAGAAAAAATTATTCAAGCTAGTCAAAATAGTAGAATGATTTTTGAAGGTATAAAAGTGGCAATTTTAGGAAAACCCAATGTTGGTAAATCTTCAATTTTAAATTGTTTACTAGGTCAAGAAAGAGCTATAGTAACAGATGAAGCAGGAACTACTAGAGATATTATCGAAGCAAGTTATCAAATTAATGGTGTTTTGTTTAAATTAATTGACACTGCAGGATTAAGAAAAACTACCGGTAAAATTGAAAATATAGGTATTGATAAAACATTTGAAACTATTAAAGAAGCAGATTTGATACTGCATGTTTTAGACCCGACACAATCTTTTAATGAATTTGATAATAAAATAGAACATTTAGCTCAAAAACATAACAAAAAACTTCTTAAAATAATAAATAAAAAAGATCTAATGTGTAGTTTGGATAATAATTTTGAAGCTATTTATATTAGTGCTTTAAATAATGATATAGAAGCTTTAGAAAATAAATTAAGCAATTTATATAATTTAGAATCATTGTACGATAACGATTTATATTTTAATAATACAAGACAATTAGCATTAATATATCAAGCTTATGAGAATATTTTAGAAGCTTTAAAAACTTTAGAAAATAATTTAGATTCTGATTTAGTAATTATTGATTTAAGAAGAGCTTGAGCTAATTTAGCAGATATAACTGGAAGGGCAGATAATGAAGATTTATTAGATGAAATGTTTAAAAATTTTTGTTTAGGCAAATAAGAAAGGAAAGAATGGGAATTAAATATGTTGATGCTCATACGCATCCGGTAAAAGAATATTATCAAAATAATTTTGATGTAATTGAAAAAGCTAAAAATAAAGGTGTAGGAGTTATGCTTGTAACCGGATGTTCTTTAAAAGAAAATGAGGAAGTCAAAAAAATTTGTCAAAAGTATGATTATACCTTTGCAGTTATAGGTGTGCATCCTACTGAAGTTACTGGTAAAAACGATGCTCTTGAATTAGAAAAACAATTAGACAATAATATTGTAGCAATTGGAGAAATTGGATTGGATTATCATTGAGATATTCCTAAAGCAATTCAAAAAGAATCATTTATTGCTCAAGTAGAATTAGCTAAAAAATATAATTTACCAGTAGTTATTCATATGCGTGATGCTTATGAAGATTTATATGAAATAATAAAAAAATATTCAGATGTTAAATTTATGATTCATACTTACAGTGGGAATTTAGAATGAGCTAAAAAATTTTACAATTTAGGTTGTTATTTTAGTTTTAGTGGTGTGATAACTTATAAAAATAATAAAGATAGTTTAGAAGTTTTGAATTGATTGCCAGTTGAAAGAATTCTTACAGAAACAGACGCTCCTTATTTAAGTCCAGCACAAAAAAGAGGTCAAATGAATTATTCAAATTACGTTATTTATATTACAACTTATATTGCTGGTATTAAACAAATGTCAGTAGAAAAATTTGCAGATCAAATTGTAAAAAATGCTAAGGAATTATTTAATTTAAATGTTTCTAGAAAAAAATAATATACAGGCAAAGAAAAAATTTGGGCAAAATTTTTTAATTGATAAAAAAATTATTCAAAGAATTATTGATCTAGTAGAAAGTAAAAATAAAAAAATTTTAGAAATTGGTCCTGGATTAGGAGCATTAAGTAAATTTTTGGTAAAAGAATGTACAGAATTTAAAGCTTTTGAAATTGATAATCAAATGATTGATTATTTATTAACAAATCAAATTCTTCAAGAAAAACACTTGATTAAAGGTGATTTTTTAAAAATAGATTTAACCCCATTTAATGATTATGAAATTGTAGGTAATATTCCTTACAATATAACTAGCGAAATTTTGCTTAAAATATTTGAATACAGACATTTATTTAAAAGAGCAATAATAATGATGCAAAAAGAAGTAGCTGATCGTTTAGTGGCAAAACACAATACAATCAATTATTCTAAATTAACAATTACTGCTCAATACGTTGCAAATATTAAAAAACATTTTTTAATAAATAAAAATGCTTTTAATCCTTCTCCAAAAGTAGATTCAGCAATAGTAGAATTTAAATTTAAACAAATTAAAAATGATAATTATGAAACTTTAAAAGATTTTTTTAAACTTTGCTTTTTTGCTAGAAGAAAAAAATTAAATTATTCTTTGAAACAAAAATATAAAGAAAATACAATTCAAAAAGCTTTTCAAGAATTGAAACTAAATTCTAATGTAAGAATACAACAATTAGATTTAGATCTTATTTTAAAACTTTTTTCATTATTAGAAAAATATAAAGAGGACTAATGTATATTAATCACATTTATGAATATGATTTTTATGAAATGCTAAATACTTATAAAAAAGCTAATTTTAAAGATAATAATTATAAAAAATTAATAACAACTAAAATTATTTTCTTTATTATGCAAATAATTGTGGCGTTGATGTTTTTTGTTGCTCCACATATAGTAAATAAATTTGATCAAAGTTTAGACAATAATTCTAAATATGTAATTTTAATTATTTTAACTTTTTTAGCCAGTTTAATTTTATTTTTGATTATTTGAACAATAATAAGTTTTATTTTAATGATAGTTTCTTTAAAAACAGCCTTTAAAAATGAAAAAACAGCTTTAAAAATTTATCGTTATCATTGCATAATGCAATTTAATTTTTCAGCTTTAAAACCAATTTCAAATAACAGAGGTAAAAATGAGTAAAATTACATTTATTGGTACGGGAGCTTTTGCTAGTGCCTTAGCTTCAGTTTTGGCTTATAATAATCACAATATAAAAATGTGAGGAATAAATCAAAGTGAAATTGATGATATAAATAATGGAATGAATAAAAAATATTTTTTGAATAAAAAATTTAATAATGAAGAAAATATTTGAGCAACAAATGATTTAAAAAAAGCTTTAAAAAATAGTGAATTTTTGATTTTGGCTGTACCTTCTGAAGCTTTTAACAATGTTATTCCAAAAATTAAAGAAATAATTAAAAAAAGAAAAATTAATATTATAAATGTAGCAAAAGGTATTGATTCCAAAACTAGAAGCTTTTATTCTCAAACACTAACTAATGAATTTGGAGAAAATTTAAAAAATTTTTGTACTTTAGTAGGACCTTCTTTTGCAATAGAAGTTTTTAATAATGAATTTACAATGGTTAATGTTGTAGGCAAGAAAAATAATTATTTAAAAAAAGTAAGTGAATTATTTAATAATAATTATTTTTCAGTTGTAACTAATCAAGATGAAAATGGAGCACAATTATTTGCCTCACTAAAAAACGTTTATGCAATAGGTATGGGTATTTTAAGTAATATTAGTGATAGTAGAAATACTTTAGCCGCATTATTGACAGTTGCAATTAAAGAAATGTTTTTGTTGAGAGAATTTCTTTTTGGAAAATCAAAAAAAGATATAGGTATAAATTTTGCCTCAATTGGAGATACTTTTTTAACTTGTACATCTGAAAAAAGTCGCAATTATTCTTTCGGCATTAAAATTTATCAAAAAGGTATACAACAAGCTTTAGAAGAAAATAAAACAACAGTTGAAGGTTATAGAAATGCTTTAATTTTTTATGATAAATTAAGAAATAAAAAAATTGATTTACCATTCTTATTCAATATTTTCAAAATATTATTTGAAAACAAAAATGCTGATTTATTATTAGATTTTTTATCTAAAAAGAAAAATTAAAAATTAGAATTTAATATTTCAGTAAATATTAAATTCTAATTTTATTTAAAACCTAATTTTATTGTTCAAAGTCCATCGACATTTCTAACAAAACGTGAATCAACGGTCAATAAACGATATAATTCTCCTACTTTATTAAATCTAATATTTTCATAAGTAGTTTCTTTTTCTTCTACTTCTAATTCTCATTTTGCTTTTAATTCTTTTTCAACTACATTAAATATTTCTTCAAAAGTAACATATTCATAATTAGCACAATTAGTTTTAACAAATTCTAAAGTAATGTCTAACATTGTCTTCATTTTTACCCCAATTCAAAATTGATTAATTTTATTTAATAATTATACGATAAATTTGCAAGCATTAATATATCTTAATTATAATATTAATAATAACGTTTATAAGGAATAATTATGTTAAATATTGTTTTATTTGAACCTGAAATATCACCTAATACAGGTAATATTATACGTACATGTTATGCATTAGGCGCTAAATTACATATTATCAAACCAATTGGTTTTGATTTAGAGCCAAAATTTTTATCAAGACCTGCTGCTGGAAGATTGTTAAGTGATATACCGCATGAAATTCATTCATCTTATGAAGAATTTAAAAAAATATATGGTAAAAAAAGAATTTATTATTTAACTCGCTATGGTAAAAAAACATATTGTGATGTGGATTATAAAAACGAATTAAAAACAAAAAAAGAAATTTGAATAATGTTTGGCAAAGAATCTACAGGAATTGACAAAGAGATTTTAATTAAAAATTTATCTAACTGTTTGAGAATACCTATGATTTCAAATATGCGTTCCATTAATTTAGCAAATACTGTAGCAATTGTAGGTTATGAAATTATGAGACAATTAGATTTTAAGAATTTAAGTTTATATGAAGTACAAAAAGGGAAAGATTTTCTTAAAGAATATGCCAAACAAGATAAATAATAAAATTACTAGTGTTCAAAATCCTACAATTAAAAATTTAATAAAAATAAAAAACTCAAAAAAATCAGAATATTTTTTAGTTGAAAATTATCATCTTGTAGAAGAAGCACTAAAATTAAAAATAGTAAAAAAAATATTTGAATTAGAAAATAAAAATCATTTTCCAGAAGCTATTAAAATTAGTGACAATGTTTTTAAAAAAATAACAGATTTAAAAAATCCTGAAGGTGTCATTGCGCTTTGTGAAAAACCTAAAAATTTTAATTTAACTAACCAAATAGTATTTTTAAATAATGTACAAGATCCTGGTAATGTGGGCACTATTATTAGAACCATGTTGGCTTATAATTTCACTACTTTATTTACTAATATTAATATATATAATTCCAAAATTATAAGATCTACTCAAGGAGCCTTTTTTCATATTAATTATTTCAATGTTGCAAATAATGATTATGAAATATTAACTAATTTAAAATCACAAGGTTATCAAATTGTAATATCTTCTTTAAGTAAAAATAGTATATCCTATAACAAAATTAATTATAAAAATATAGAAAAAATAATTTTAGTTTTAGGTAATGAAGGCAAAGGAATTGATAAAAAAATATATTCTCTTGCTGATTATATTATTTATATACCTATAAATTTTGAAAGTTTAAATGTAGCAATTGCTAATGGAATAATTTTAAATGAAATTTATCAACAAAAGGTGAAATAAATGCGTAAAGAATTAAATAAATTATTAGAAAAGAAAAAATTTAATTTTGAAATCAATGGATATCAAATAGATGAAGTAGAAATTTTTATTGATGAATTAATAAAATTTTCATTAGATTTAATAAAAGAAAACGAAAATTTATCTGTTAAATTTAAAAAGATTATAAACGAAAAAGATCAGCAAATATTATCTTTAGAAAAAGAAAAAATAAACCTTAATTTGGAATTGGAAAAAAATAATGCAAGATAATGAAATTTTAATTAACTGATATCCTGGACATATGGCTAAAGCAATGAAAGAAATCAAAGAAATATCTAATTTAGTTGATTTGATGATAATAATTTTAGATGCTAGATGTCCGATAAGTTCTTATAATGAAGATTTTGACAAAATAGCTTCGAACAAAAAACGTTTATTTATAATAACTAAAAGCGATTTAATGGATAATAACAAAAAAGAATTAATCAAAAAGCGTTTTCAAAACGAAACATTACTTTGATTAGATTTAAGAAATAATAAACATAAAAATACTATAATTAATTCAATTAACAAAATGACAAAAGAAAAAAAACTCAAAGATATTAATAAAGGATTTATTTTATCAAAAATAAGAGTTTTTGTTCTAGGGATTCCTAATGCTGGTAAAAGTACATTGATTAATTTAATATCAAATAAAAAAACACTAAAAGTAGCTAATTATCCTGGTGTAACTAGAGTAAAAAAATGAGTTAGTGTAAATAATATGTATTTTTTAGACACACCAGGTATTTTATTACCTAAATTTGAAAACCAGGAAGCAGCCATTAAATTATTAATGATAGGATCCATTGAATCAAAAATTTTTCCCAATAGTTTTTTAGCCTTTCATTTCTTAAAAATATTAATAAAATTTTATCCTGAAAAAGTATTTAATTATTGAAATGAAATAATAGAAAACAAAGAAATAGATGATATAGATTGTCATAATTTTTTTAGTAATGTTGCCAGAAAGAAAAATTATAAAATTAATAATAAACTTAATTTAGAAAAAGTTTATAAAGAATTTATAATATGAACAAAAAATTTAAAAGGAGTAACTTATGATTAAAAAAAAATATAGTTTAGAAGAAAAAATAATTGCTTGAAATAAAGTATTTAAAATTAATAATGAAAATTTTAGATTACGTATTTTCACAGTAATTTCTTCCACTTTATTTTTAACTTTTGCTTCATGAGCAATAGTTATATTTTCTTTAGTAATTTTAATTAGAAAAAACGATAATCCTTCTGTAATTAATCAATTTCCTATTATTATTAGTTTTTTAATTTTATTTATTATTTTTGGTTTTACTAGTTTAATATTTTTAATAGGATTATTTATTCAATTAAACATTTTGAAAAAAATAAATAAAAATGATTCTAATGAATTTCAAATTAAAAAGTTAATTAAAATTTGAATATTTATGCATTTAAAAAGTTATCCTTATAAATATATTGAAATGTTAGAAGATTTAAATACTACTTTTTAATAGCTATAAAATGCAAAATAAAAAAACTGATTATTTTAAAGTTGTTATTAAAGAGAACTTTTAAAATCAGTTTTTTTATATTTTTAATTAAACTATTTTGTATGAATGTAGAAATCTTTTGGATGCAAAGGATTTTCATTAACATGAATATTTTCTATTTTACCATTAGCAATTGTTATTATTCTGTTAGCCATGGGTTTAATCTTAGAATCATGACTAACCATAATAACTGTAGTTTTATTATTTTTATTTATATTATATAAAGTATTTAAAACAATATTAGTAGTAGAGGGATCCAATGCTCCAGTGGGTTCGTCAGCAAAAACAATATCTGCATTTTTAGCTAGAGCTCTAATAATGGATACTCTTTGTTGTTGACCACCAGACATCTGTGAAGGAAATTTATTCATTTGATCCTTTAATTCAAATTCTTCGAATAATTTAGTAATATCAACTTTTTTTCTTTGATCTTTTTGTAAATAAGCTCCTGTTTCAGCATTATCGTAAGCATTTAAATTATCTAATAAATTATAACTTTGAAAAATAAAACTTACATGATCTCTTCTAAAAAGTGTTAGTTTATAATTGGGTAAAAATGGTAAATTTTTATTGCAAGCTATAATATCTCCACTATTAGGACGATCAAGACCAGAAATAAGGTTCAAAAGAGTTGATTTACCGCCTCCTGAAACACCAAAAATAAGAATTAACTCACCTTTTTTAATATCTAATGAAACATTATCTAAAACTTTATTAACTAATTGTCCTGTTACATAATATTTTGTAACATTTTTAATTTCAATTATGTTATCAGGTTTATTTTTTAATTTAGCTCTATTATTTTTTTTATTTGTTTTGTGTTTTTTATTACCACTTAAATTTAGAAATTTAGCAATTTTTTTTGAAACAATAATATTACGTTTTTCTTGGTCTATTTTGTCTAAAAAATCACAAACGTTACTTGAATTTATTTTATATTTTTTTAAATTTGCCGGAATATTTAAAAGCTTATAATTTGAAGTATTTGTTTTAACAGTTTTTTTTATTTTTTTCATTTTAACCTTTCAATAATTGAATAGCTTTTATTTTTCCGATTGAATATCATGTTAAAAATGTAGTTATTAAGAAAATAATAAAGAATGTTAATGAAACAATAGCTAAATACGAGAATTTTAGAGATATCATTAGAGCAATTGAACCAGCTTGCAACATAAATATATTGAACAAGTATATAAGTAATAAAACAGCAGGTATGGAAATTAAGATTGCAAGAATAATAAATGGAATAAATATTGAGAAAAACATTCTTATTTTTTCTTTTTCTGAATATCCAAGAATAGATCAAATGGCAATATTCTTTTTATTTTCATTAATAATGATTGTTGAAATAATAACAAGAATAGTTAATGATATTAAAATTGTTATTCAAATAATACCTGTAGTAACATCATTAACTGTTTGTCCGATTTTGCTAACAAAACTAACTTCTATATCTTTAGCATCTAAATTTGAAGCTAATAATGAATATAAAGTATTATCATAAATATTAGCAAATCTATTAACAATATCTTTAGCATTTGTTAAATTTGCTTCAAATATATTATCAACGTCTTTATTATTATTTTCAATATTTGGTTCTAAGAAATTAATTAATTTTTCTTGAGCTTCTTGCAGAGAAAAATTATTTTTTTGTAAATTGGTTACAAATAAACCACCGTGAGGATCAAAAATACTTTTATACATAGCTGAAGCATCATTATCAGTAGTATTAAATGAAGTTAGAATTGATCAATAATTACTTGGAGAATAAAGTGAAGTAGAATTAATAATTTGTTTTGGTGTATTTGAATTAGTTAAAATACCATTAAAAGGGACAAAATTATTTAATTCGCTAGGAACAATATCTTTTAATCCTGTTAAGTTGTTTGCTATTGATTGACTAGTAATCATTTCTTCATTTATAAAAGTAGAGTTAATACCAACTATTTCAAATTGATAGGTTAATTCTCTTTTATTATCAAGAATTTTATCTAAATAACGATTAGTATGATTTTGAATTTCTAAATCAATTATTTGGCCTTCTTTTCATTTATTTTTCTTTGCAACAACTTCGTTTATTATTAAAGGATAAACATTTTCTTTATTATATTGTTTTAAACGGTCAAATAAATCATTATTAGAACTATCAGTTAGTTTAACATATTTTGAATTTAAATTATAACCGTTAATATATCCTTTATTAGTTTGAATATATGTAAAAGTTTCGTCCATGTTTTTATCAAAATAAACTCCACTAAAACTAATAAAATAGTCATTAATAGTTGGTTCAGTTTTGATTAAATTAGAATTTAATGTTTCTTGATCAATTTTATTTTGCAATTCTTTATATGCTTCTACTAAGAATTCACGATATTCATTTCTTAAATCTGTGGTTAAAGTTATTGCATTATATTCTTTACCGTTTCATTGCATATAAACAAAATGACCATTATTATCATTAAATAAATTAGTAAATTTAAAATAATTTTTAATTTCAGAATGATTATTTTCATTCACATATAATAATTCATCATTTTTATTAGGATTATTAATAAAAATATATTTGTTTTTATCAATTATTTTGTTATTTTGTGTTTCTTCTAGTAAATTACCTACTATTTTTCTTGAAGAATCAATTTTTGATTTTTGCGTATCTGGTAAAGAATTATATGAAATATCTCATGGATTAATTGATACACCACTAGCCAATGTTAAATCTAAACTAAATTGAGTAATAACATGAGGATCTAAAATAGTAGGATTACCATTTTTATTGTCTGCATTAACAATTGGTGAATAACCAGGTGCAAGATAATTTCATAATTCCTGTTGAATTTCTGAAGCAGATCCTAATGGTGTATAAAGTAAATTTTTCAAATTAGAACCATTAAATGTTTTATATAAACCAGCTTCAATAGTAGGAGTTTGTAAATTTAATTTATATTTGTAATTTCTGTTATTGTAAGTTAAATTTATAGTGTTATTAAATACTCCTCTATTCGAAACTCCGAATAAAGCAGAAGTAGTTACTAAAATTACACTAATAACAAAGGATAATAATTTTCAAATTCCAATGTAACTTAAAATAAAAGAAAAACGTGTTTTAATATTAAATTTTGATATTTTAGCACTATATCAATAAAATAATTTTTTTGTAGGTAAAAATTGAGAACCATTTATTAAAGTTAATGGTTTAATTCTTAATGAAATTAAGGTAATTATGTAGATAATAGTTGCCATGATGAAACACGGTGTAACGATTGTTAAAACAGCAGCTATAGGATTAAATAATAATGTGTTTTTTGGTAAGGTTCAATAACCAGAAAATGTTTCTAAAACTAAAAACTGCATTCTATTACCTATGGCATATCCAATAGCCCCTCCAATTATTGCAGTAGTAATTGCAAAAACAGATAGTGATAAAGCTATTTGAGTTCGAGTGTATCCTTGGGCTATTAAAATACCTAAAACTTTATTTTTACTGTTAATATATCTTTGAATAATGAAAATAATTGAAACAATCACTAAGAAACTAAATAATAAAACTAAAGCTGTTGTAGAAACAGAAATGATTTTTATAATGTTAGTAATAGTATTTATTCTTAAAGCTCTTTCAGGATTAATTAAATCAGTTTCATTATTAAGAAAAACTCTTTCTATATTATTAGCATTTACAATTGAATTGTCAACAATTGTTTTTATTTCATTTTTTAATTCTTTAATGTTTGAATTTTCGGGAACTTTTACTAACAAATTATCTTTAACTACATTGCCTGCATATGCAGCTTTGACTCTATCAAAACCAAGATTATTAACATATACTAGCGCTTGATGTTTAGTATCAACTTGTAAATTATTTTCATCTATAACAGGATACATATAATCAACTGTAGTTTCTTCACCGATGATAATAAATTTTAATCCGTTTATGTTAATTAAATATTCTTCAGGAATATTAGCTGTAAAATCTTTAGTAACACCGATTCAATTTGGTAATAATATATCTGTAGGAATTGTTCCGTTATAAATTTTTTTATTATTATTTGCTAAGAAAGCAAAATTCACTTTAGATAAGAAATATTTTGGCAACTGAAAAGCGACATAATCAGTATTAATTTCTTCAAAAATTTTGTTTAAAACATCATATTGAATTTGTAAAACGTCAATTCCAAAAATAGGTTTAGTATTTAAATTTTTAGTGTGTTCAAATCAACTAAAATCAATTGTAATATTTTCACCATTGTCTTCTTTAAATGATTGTATTTGATTGAACTCTTTATTTAAATGTTGTGATAATTCTTCATAAAGTAAAGTATTAGTAGGTGAATTTTTTTGACCTAAAATTTCTAAATTTGTTATTTTGTTTAAAACTAAATAAGCTAAATTGCCATTTATTTGATTATTATCATTAATACTAGTTTGTGTTTGAGAAACTAAATAAGATAATGCTATTTCTGGAAAAAGTAATCTTAAGACAGGATTTAATAATGTTGAAGAAATACCAATTATATCTGTAGGCAAATATGTATTAATTTGATTTGCTAAATTAACAGCAATAAATCTAATATCAAAAAATTCACTTGTTTGTAAATAATTTTCAATAAAATTATTAATCAAAATATAATATGCACTAGTTTTAGGATTATTTACATCTATAGAACTATATTTAACACTTTGAGCAAAATAACCTAATTGTAAAATCAATTCTAATTGGTGAGTTAAAACAAAATTTTTAAATTTAGGATTAATATCAATTAATTGCTTAACTGCTAAATTTTTAAATTCATTATTTATATTCAATTCAAAAATATCAATGGATAGTGGTTGATTAATAAATTTATTTATAGAATAATTTGTAGAATTATTAAAAGGTATATTTGTGTTGTTATCTTCTTGTTTACTTAAAGCTAAAATTTCATTAGAAATAGCGAATTCAATAAAATCTTTAACAAATTTATTTGTTTCTTCAAAAGTCACATTTTCTAATTGATACATTTTTAAATAAGGAGTAAATAAATTAAAAGCTTGGTTAGCAATGCTGTATTGATTTATTTGTTTTGTTGGTATTAAATTATCAATAATTGATTTTAATAATAATCTAAATGAATTTCCCGAATAGAAATTTTTAGCGTCATTTAATAAATCTGCTCCAGTTTTTAATTTAGTATCAGTTATAAAATTAACTCCACCAATAGCTTGATTAAGGAATAAAATTATCTTATCTATTTTATCGACAATATAAGTTTTATTAAAATCAGAATTTATATTTAAATAAAAGTTTAATAAATTTTGTTCTTTAACCGTTAATTTTCTAAATTCAATAGTATCTAAATTATTTTTTGTTAAATTATTTTTTAATGATAAAAATTCTAATATTAAATTTCGTGTTGAACTATTTATTTGATTTTCATTTTTGTTAGTAACATTGTTACTTTTATCATCTTGGTTTAAAAGAGATAATAAATCATAAAAAGATATTTTTTCATCATCTTTAGCCGGAATTCATACAGTTTGATTATCATAATTAAAAGATGTAGTTTTGCCTGATAAATTTAAAAAAGTAATAATATTTTCTTTAAAACCTTTATCAGATCCTATTGCATGAAATAAACTTTCTATACTTAAAGTTATTAATTTGGCTTTATCTAGATATAAGATATTAAATTTATTATCATTATTAGAATTTATTAATTTAAAATTAGTATTAAATTGTTCAATGAAATAAAAGAAATCAAAGTAATTAATAATATTTTTTAAACCGTTTTTAAAATTATCAAAACTATTATTAATTTTTAATTTGTTTATTATCGAATAAAGATTTGAATTTCAATTGTAATTAGTTAAAAATGTATTTATTAAAGAATTAGTATTATTAGCTAATAAATTTTCAAAATTTAAATTATCAATTAAATTTAATAATGCTATTTGTAAATTTTTGGCTTTAATATTAGGTATTAAAAGATTTAATATTCTATTTAAGCTAAAAATTTCTTGTGTTTCACTTTTTATATTTTCTTGATATCAATTTAATAACTGTTTAGCAAAATTTTTAGTATCTATTGAATTAATTATTTCTTGAATAAAATCAAAAAACTTTACAGGATCATTTATGTAATTTACAAATATTTTGCCATAATTATAATTTTGATTGCTTTTTGAATTATTTAATTTATTGAATAATAAGAATAAATTATCAATTTGTTGTGCTAAATATTCTTTTTGTTTTTCTAAGGTTTTTATTGTTGAAATTTCTTTTTTTATAGCATCAATAAAATCATTAATTAAAATATTTAAAAGATCTCCGCTATTATGATTCGTCAAATAAAAAATTATTTTAGTTAAAAAATCATTTATTGTTTTAGAATATATTTTTCCTGTAGTTAATACAGAAGCTAAATTTACATCATCCAATGCTGTTTCTAAAAGAGGAATAATTTTATAAATAATATTAGATTTAATATAACCTTTTTTAACAATATCTAAATCTACAATAATTTTTTCACCCTCTTTTACTAATGGTTCAATACTATTGTTTTTTAATACTAATTGATTTAATTCATTTTTAATTGAAACAAATGCAAGTGGGATATATGCTTTATCATTTGAATATTTAACTCAACCTGTATCTTCAGTTCTTATATATTTTGTTGCTATTGTAAGATTATTGTCCTCAAATCATTTATTTAGATAATTTATTGAAACGCCTTTTTCTCAATCTTGATTAGGATAAAGAGAATAATATTTAATTTGATTGTTTTCTATTATTTCTTTAACCAAAAAGAATTTTTTATCTACTTCATATATTGCTAAATTTAATTCTTTATAATTTGGCAAATCATCGTGTTTTTTTATTTGATTTTGATTTTGTTGATATTTATTTAATCAAACAATTTTTTTGTTAGTTAAATTAGAAATTTCTCCAGTATAAATATTGTTATCATAAATATTTACATAATCAATAACTGTTTCAATATAATTTTTATTAACATATTGATTTTGTTGAATTTCTAAAATTAATTTAGCTGCCACAATTGGTGGAACTTGAAATGTGTTAAAAATATTTAAATGAGTTGGGAAATTATTTAATGCAGTTGAATTAAATAATTCATTGTAAAGTTTACCAACATTAAGTTCTATACCTTCAATTTCCCTTTTATCATCTCCTGCATTTATAAAATGATAAACATTCTTTGCGCCGTCATTGTCTACAGCATCAACGGTTATTGTTCTTCTTAAACCAATATTATCTTTTCCAACAAGCTTTTCTATTTTATCAACGATACTATTTCTAGTAAATTTTAAAGAGTTGTTTTGAATTATTTCGAATTTTTTATCTTTAACATTTTGTTGGCTAATCGAATTATAAAATTCTATATCATTATTTAATAAATCATCTTTTAAATAAGGATTATTATATTTTTCAATTTCTTTTATATTCATTGAATTTATTTGTTCAATAAAATATTTATTTCTATTTTCATTAGTAATTGGTAAAGTTCTTTTATCGTTTGTAAATAACTTAACAAAATTTAAATCTAAAAAATCAAAATTAGGATTTAATTGTGCAATTGTTTCACGTTCAAAAATTGGTTTATTTTGTAATTTTCATTGATTATTTTCATATATATATTTAAATCCTGTTTCAGTTCTTTTTTTAGTTCAATAAGAAAAAATTTCAATATCATCTCATATTAAATTTCTATTTGTTATTTCAGAAGAACCAAGATTTTCAATAAATGTTTTATAAGATCCAGTTCATAAATCTTTTGCATATATTTTTTCATCAACAATTTCAATACTATTATCTTCTTTTACAATTCTTTTTGGAAGGGAAGATAATAGTTTATCAACATAACTAATATAATAATTTGTTCTTAAAAAATTATTTTTACTTCTAAGATTAATAATTCAATTTTGATCTAAACCATAATTTTCATTTGTTATAAATTTATAAGTGAGATCTGAATTAACATAATTATTATTTTCATCAATTAATAATTTAGCAAAAAATTCTTTTCTAAATTTAGTTGAACTATCAAAATTATCAAAAGGAGCTATCATTAAAATATTTGATAAATCTTTGTTTTCTATTTTTTTATAAAGATAATTATCATTATTTACTTTATCAAATCCAAGTAATTTCATTATTTGAATTGGTTCAATTCTAATTGCTTGTTGTTCATCAATTCATTTATTACCTAATGAAAAATTTAATGTAGCAATATTAGTGTAAACATTAATAAAAATAGGACTTACTTGTGAAGCTAAAATATTATTAGCATTATCAGTAGTTAATCTTAATAAATCATTAATCTGATAATCTTTATCAAAAACAATTAAAGATTCTAAATCAATTATTTTCTTTGTTTGCTTTTTCTTATATTGATTATTATTTGTTAATTCATAGAGATTTAAATTAAAATTGGTATTAACAATTTTAAAATATGGATTATTTATATCATTAATATTTAAAATAATATTCTCTAAAAAATTAGAATTATTAAAAAAATTTTGTAAATCGCTTTTTGCAAAATATAAATTTTTAAATTGTTCTAAATCTTTGTGTTTTATATTATTTGTTGGAATAAAATCAGTATTAATATTTTCAAAACTTAGTGTATTAGTTCCTATAGAATCATTTTTATAAGAATTTATAATATTATCTAATTCAATTTGTTGAGTTTGATTTAATTGTTTTTTTCATTCTAAAAATGCAGAATTATGAAAAGATTTTTCAAAGTCAATAGAATATTCTATAGGTGAATAATTTGCATTATTTTCTTTTGTGTTTAATTCATAACTACTTTCTCCATTGATGAAATAACCTCCATTAAATGCAAAACCATTATTTGGCAAGTTTAAATCAACATTAATATCGTGCAATTTAGAAAAGTTTTTATAATTTTCAAAACTTCTAGTCATTGAATTTTTTACACTAGTTAATAAAGTAAAAATTGCACTAGTTAAAAAAACTAATATACTTAATCCTATAACCATTACTTTATTTTTACTTAATGATTTAAATACTTCTTTAAATAATCTTCACATAAATAACCTCTATGATGGATATTAAAAATTAATATTTTTAATTAGACATATTAAAGTATATAAAATATAATATCAATTATTTTAAAATTTTACCTTATGAATATAAATTTTTAATAATATTTAGTTTTAAATTAAAAAAACATTATAATATTAAAGGTATTAAGCCGTCATAGCTCAGCAGGTAGAGCACATCCATGGTAAGGATGGGGTCGCAGGTTCAAGTCCTGTTGTCGGCACCATTTGTTTTAACATCTAACAGAAGCTTAAAAAGCTTTTGTTTTTATATTATTCATAGAAAGGAGGAGTTTATATGAAACAAACTATTAACAAAGAATCAAGAGCTGAGTTATTATTTTCTCAAATGCCAATTAAAAAAGCAATATGAATAGTTGTTTTACCATCATTAATTTTAACTTTAATGATTGGTTTATATTCTTTTGTTGATCAAGTTTTTATACAGCAATTCGTTCCTGAAACTAAACCTGTTTTAAGTAGTAATGGAGTTGGTGAAATTGCTAATTATTTAACTATTTCCCAAGCAAGTACTTCTGATTATTTAAATCTATTTAATAATTACAATAAATTAACTTACATTGAAAATGGAATGATTAAACATTTAAATTTATTAGGTAGAATAACTTCTAACACAATTGTTTCTACTACAAACGCAGCTTTTCAACCTTTAATTATTTTTTCTAATTCTATAGTTTTTTTAATACCAGTTGGAGCTTCAGTTTACTATACTAAATGTTTATCTAAGAAATTAGATAAAGCTACTAAAAATGTTTGAGCGACAATGTTTTGATCTACTTTTACTTTATCATTAATAGCTACAATGTTTTCCTTTATTTTTGTAACATCAGGAATAATGCAATTGTTTGCTGGAAAAACGATTTTAGAAATCGATAGAGCTCAAAGTTTAGGAATGTCACAAACAGATTTATTAAGATTACAAGATTATTATGACGCAGCTTACAAACTAAGTATTCAATGAGCTAACGAATATGTTTATGTATATGCAGCAGGAACTATTTTACAAGGCTTAGTAACATTATTTTCTTATTTTATAAGAGCAGAAGGTTTTAATACTTATGTGATGTGAATAGGTATAGGGGCTAATTTAATAAATATTGCTTTAGATGCTGTTTTTATAATAGTTTTTAAAATGGGCGTTTTAGGCGGAGTATTAGCAACAATTATTGGTTGGATTTTTAATTTAAGTGCTTGTTTAATTTATACTTATTTAAAAAGTAAACAAAAGCATTTACAAATGAATCTTGGTGTTTTATTTAAATTTAAATTTAATAAAGATTTACTTATACCTACTATATTGCTTGGTTTAAGTGGTTTTATTAGATCTTTTGGTGTAGCTTTTTCTTTTGCAATGATAAATATTGTTTTATCTAAACCATCCTTTGCCGATCCAATTCATTTTCAATTTTATTGAGCTAAAGCAACACCAATAATTACTTTATTTTTAATTTCTATTTTTGGTATAAGTGATGGTGCTAGAAGTTTATTGTCATACAATTACACTAGAAGAGATTTTCAAAGATGTAAAGAAATATATTTATGAACTCTCTTGGTTTCAGTTGTTTATGCTGTGACAGTTTATATTTTTGTTGCTATAACTGCTGGTAATTTATGAGTTTTAGCATTAAATGTAGATGAAAATTTAATTAAAGATACAGCTAATTTTATAAGAATTTTAACATTAAGAATTATTGCAACTTGTTTTTCTGTTAGTTCATTATTAGTTTTTCAAGGAACAAATAATATTGAAAAATCCATTTTAGCAACTTCATTAGAAAATTTTATAACTTTTTTAATAATTATTCCCATAGGTATAGGTATAGCATATGGTGTTTATAATAGTAATTTAGTAAAAGAAACTGCTAATTGAATTATTATTGGAACGTTTATTTTTAATACTTTATTTGCTTCATTAATTCTTTTAAGTTATTCATACTATTACATAACCAAAAAATTACCCAAAATTGATCAAAATAAAATCAGTTGATCAAGAAAAATAGAACATAAATTTTTTGCAACCATAGAAAAAGAAAATATTTAGTTTTATTTTTCAAAATATTGTTTTTTTAAATTGTAAAAATAGACAAAAAGAAGAAAAAAGATAAAAAAAAGATGTTTTTTTCTTCTTTTTGTCTATTTTTGAAAAAATTATAAATATTTTTTAATTATTTACTAAATAAATATTTTAAGTAATTTTTATATTAAAACTGAAAAATAAAGTTTTTTTGCAGACTAAAAACACTCTTTTTAATTTTCTTTTTTATAAATAAAAAATAACATATAAAATGTTAGTGAAATAATTAATAAATAAGTTAAAAAGAATAAATAAATTCTAAAAAGCGAAAGGTAAATTATTTTATGAATAAATTTAAAAAATCAATGTTTGCAGTTGCTACTTTAGCCGGAGTGCTTTCGCCACTTGCCTTGGCTGTAGCATGTACTGATGAAACCAAAAAACCAATTGACGAGAAAAAACCAATTAGTAATTATTCATTGTATGCTAATAATTCTCCTCAATCATTAGCTAAAAGATATGATTCACCAGATATTCAAAACGTTCGTATCGGAGTTACTTTCTCACAAGATGGTGCTCAATGAAATGCGTTGCAAGGAATAATCGATAGATATAATGCTATTGCAACTAACTGAAAAAATCAAGTTGATGCTTGAAATAAAAAATCAGAAAATGACTTAACAGAAGATGAAAAAACTAAAAAAGAAGAATATGAAAAATTCTTAAGTTACTATAGAACTGTTGAAATAAAAAGTTTAGGTTCTGGTGGATATAATGCAGGTGCTGAATCTATTAGAAACATGGTAAGCAACAAAAATAGACAAGAATTAGTTAGTGTTATTTTAAACTATCCAGTTGTTGCTTCAAATTTAGCAGAATCAGGTATGTTGCTAAACTTTGACAGCGAAGATGAATATTTAAGAAATACTTTAACTGATTTTAATCACAATTTTACTGTTGCTAACCAAAGAACATCATATATTTCAAATCAAGGTACATGAGTTATTCCTGGTTTAGTTTCATCAAATGTGCAAGGTGTTAACTCTCCTGTGTTATCATACATTCTTGAAACAATGGAATCTTTAGGTGCAAAAATTGAATTATCTCAATGAGATGCTATTAAAGCAGCTGGTCAAGGAGATAGAGAATCTGTAAAACAACTTTGAGGCGAAAAAGTTGAAAATGCTGAAAGTTTAAGTGGTTATACAATTAAAGATTCAACCTTCACAACATTTAAACCATTAATAGATTTTGCTCAAAAAGCTAAAAAATTATTTAAAAATGCTGTGGACGCAAAATCACAACTTCATATTTTAGGTATAGATGATATAGCAGGATTTTTACAAACAGTAATTTTCTCAGCTGTAGGTGCCGATACATCTGAAATGCTTGTTAGAACCAAAACAGAAGGTGGTAACATTTTAGCTGACTATTCACCAATTAGAAATACTGAATCATTAGTTGGTACTAAAATGCAAGAATTCTATCAAATTCTTGGTGATGCGATTAAAACTGGTGCTGTAGTACTTAAAGGTGATGGAGAATATACTTCTAATGATCAACGTAATCATAAATTTGCTTTAGGTATTGGTTCAACTGCTGGATATACAAACAACTTTGTTCAAGACAACAGATCAACAACTGAATATGTTATTGAAGATGAAGGTAAACAATACGCTGCAGTAAAAAGAGAAAGATTCTTCCTTAAAGAAGAACAAGGTAAAAAATATCTTAAAATCACAACAAATTACAGCAGATATCCACAAAATGGAATTTATAAAACTGATGAGATTTCACCTACTTTAGTAAATGATCCACACCAAGATAGATATTCATATTTTGTACATGGTGAAACAGAAAAAGCTAAATTTGATGAATTATACAAATTTGCAGAATCTTCTAACATTACTTCGCAAAATAACAAATATGGGTTATATTTATTTTCTACCACTGATGCAGCTTCTTTAGAAGCAGCTGAAAAACTTGCTAAGGAAGATACTAATTTTGTAAAATTAGGTACTGTAACTTCTAGTCGTAAACAAAATGAAGGAGCTGAATTTGTAGCTTATTATACTAAAGATACAGTTTCTAAAATTAAGTCAGTTACAAGAAAAGGAACTCAAGTATTAAACCAAAACGAATTGTTTGTTTTTGATACAGCAAATAAATGAGAAAAAGATAGTGATCCAAAAGTTTCATATCTACAAGGTCCTTCATTTATGGGTGTTCATGTAAACGATGAAGTAGATAATGCTACTAGATTATTTGTTAAATTCTTACTTTCAAATAAAGTATATGAATTTGATATTAAAGCTAGAAATAGTACACAAGAAGATCCTAAATTTGATAAAAAAACTGGTAAACCAATGGATATTCTTTCATCAACTGGATCATATGTATTTCCTTCAAGTGATTTTACAACTAAAAACACTGAAGATTTTAATGCTTATTTAAAAGTAACACATGATAATTTCAAAAAAGTTGTTGAAGCTGACACAACCGGAAATAATTGAGTTTCATATTCAGAAATTGGAGACCCAAAAGCTAATGAATTTAGAAACGCTCTAAAAAGTACTTTTATTTCTTATGCTAAAGCTATAGTAAATAGCGGTAATTTATCAGGATCATATAAAACTGAAATTGTTGATAAAATTCTTGCACAAGCTAAAGATATTTTCCAATAATTAAGTTTGTTAAATATATAAAAATATATAAAATTAAACATGATAGCTCTGCTATCGTGTTTATTTATGAAATGAGGCAAAATGAAAAGTAATTTTAAAAAACTACTTTTACCTGTTTCAATAATTTCAGTGCCTTTGTTTTCTTTAACTTCTTTTATAGCATGTGAAAATAATAATGATAAATACACATATAATCCAGTTCAAGAAGATAAAGAAAATATTCAAAATATTAATCTTAGATTAAATGGTAGAAGCGAATTCTTATCTACTCCTATCAATAAAGCGCTAGGAATAAAAGATAAAGTTAATTCCCAAGCTATTATCACTTTTAATAATGGTACTACTATTGTTACTTACAATTTAAAATATAAAAATTCACAAGTAGAAACCATTGTTAATCCAGGAAAATCTAATAATTCTTCTGTAAAAGCTGAAGATTACGAGATTCACACACATAATTATCAAATTGCTTTTGCTGAAAATTCTGATAGTTCTATTTATAATATTTATTCAGAAGATAACTATTATAAATATACTTTAACAAAAGTAGCAGGACATTACATTGATAATTCAAGAGTCGAAACTAATATTAGTGGTTTTAATAAATCAGAATTAAATAAAGCAATTCAAGATGCAAATATTCAATTAAAAATTAAAGGTTTAGAAAAGGACAATAGTTATGTTGTACCTAATTATTTAGTGGAAAATAAATATTATAGTTATACTGCTTCAGATAATAAAAAGTATTTATTGGTTTATCATGGTAATTATCTTTCATCTAATAAATTAGTCAATGTTAATGAAAGAACTACAGAAACTAATAAAGATCTTCAAACCACAAGAAACATTGAATGAAGTACATATACATTAGTTGATAATAAATGAGTTCTACTTATAGGTGCTCAAACTTCTAATTATTATGATACTGTAATTAACTTTTCTTTATTAGATAAAATTGATACTAAATTTAATAAATCAATAGCTAAACCAATTAAAATTGATTGAAATCAATTAAAAAATATTTCTATTGACGCTGAAATTACTTCTTGATCAGATGGAGATACTTTAAACTTTAAGGTTGCAAAAGATATTGATGCTGATTCAGTGTTATATAATGAATTTCATGATTCTTTTGTAAATCAAGAAATTCATCGTTTAAGAATTGTTGCAATTGATACTCCTGAAAAAAGTGTTGGTTCTAATAGATCAACTGAATTTGAATATCAATACGCAGAATTACCTTCAAAATTTGCCATGGATAATTTGCCTGCAGGAACAAGAATTAAAATCTTTTTCCAAGGAGCAGGATCAAAAGATACTTTTGGCAGATATACTGGGGAAGTATTTTTCGGAGATAATTTTGAATATAATTATTCTACTGAATTAATTAATGCTGGTTTAACTTTACCGTTGATTGAAATTCAAGAAATTAAAGGAGCATTAAATAATAAATCAACAGCTTTACACTATACTGTGCCTTATTTAGCTGATGCATTTAATGAAGCAATAGCAGCGAGAAGAGGATTTTATGTTAATTTTCTTGATGCTTATGCAGTTAATTCAACAATTTATATACAAAAACCTTCGTTAGTATTTGCTTGATTAGATAAAAATTCTGATCTTAATATCTATAATACTGGTTGATATGAGAAATATATTAACTTACACAATCAAAAATAAAATAACAAACTAATTCAATTTAAGTTTATTAATAATTAATTAAAGGAAAAAATGAAAATAATTAAAAAACTTAATAGTTTAGTAAAATCTAAATATACTAAGTTCACTGAAAACGATGAACAGGAATATTTAAGACTTACTGAAAAATTAACTGATGAGAAAAATAAAAAGAATCATCCAGCTATTGAATTAAAAAATATTTTTATAGATTTTGGAGAAACTTTAGCTGTTGATGATGTTAGTTTCAAAATTCCAGAAGGAGCCTTAGTTACCTTATTAGGTCCGTCAGGATCAGGTAAAACTACAACTTTAAATGCTATTTCTGGTTTATTAACCATTACAAGTGGAAATGTATATTTTAGAGGTAAAGATGTAACCAAATTGCCTCCACAAAGAAGAAAATTAGGTTTCGTTTTCCAAAATTATGCACTTTATCCACATATGAGTGTTTATGCTAATATAGCATTTCCTCTTAAAAATGATATCGAATGACAAAATAAAGTAATTTTTAAAAGAAAAACTGCTACAAATGAAATTAAATATATTTACTTAAAATCATTAGGTGTAAGCGAAGAACAAATTGCTAAATTGAGAAAATTATGATTTGTTTATGGGCATATTGCACAAGAAACATCTTTAGAATTAACTAATAAATTAATTAACCAAAGAGAAGAATTAGAAAAAGCTGAAACTAATTATAAAATGGATAAAGTCCATTATACAGCTGCTCTTTCTGCTGTTTCTAAAGAAGTGCTTAAAGGCTTAGAAAGTCTTAAAAAATCATATGAATCTAAAAAAATTCTTTTGAATGAAGAATTAGTTTTACTTAAAAATACAGGTGAATTATTACCAGAAGAAAATTATTCTCAATCAGAATTTATAAATGTTGAAATAGATGAGTTAAAAAGAATAAAACCTTTAGATTCTCAACAAGCAGAAGAATTAATTGAACAAGTACAAAATAAATTAGTTCAAATAAGAAAAGAAGATCAAACTAATTTTTCTGTTAAAACCAAATTAACTTTATTAAAAATAGAAAATCGCTTAATGAAAAATTTACTTTATTATAAATATTTTAACAATCAAAGTAAAGTGATTACTCAATATGAACCTGAAATAAAAGATAAAAAAATTAAATTAAAAGAAGCTAAACAAGCATATAAAAAATTAAAAGCAGATAAATCTCTTACTTCTCAATTGGTGAGAAATAATAAATTACAAGTATATTTAGCTTATAAAAAATTCACAGATTTATTTCAAACTCTAGCTAAAGAACATAATTTAGATCAAATAATGTTGAGTGATAAACAAAGAAAAGATGCTAATTTAACTCAGGAACAAAGAGAAGAAATAGCTCAATGATCAAAAAATAATGTAACTATTAGAAGAGCAATTCATGAAGAAGTTATGGAAGTGGCTAAAAGAGTTGAAATTCTTCCTATTTTACAAAAAAAACCTACTAGATTATCTGGTGGTCAACAACAACGTGTTGCTATTGCCAGAGCTATTGTTAAAAAACCACAAATTTTATTAATGGATGAACCATTATCTAACTTAGATGCTAAATTACGTATTTCAACGCGTCAATGAATTCGTGAAATTCAACAAAAATTAGGAATTACTACTGTTTTTGTTACTCACGATCAAGAAGAAGCTATGTCAATTAGTGATATTGTTGTATGTATGTCTATGTCTAAAGTTCAACAAATTGGTACACCTATGGAACTTTATAGAAAACCAAAAAATAAATTTGTTGCTCGTTTCTTAGGTATGCCTGAAATGGCTATGTTCCCAGCAACTTATAAAAATGATACTTTAACAATTTTTGATAAAACTATAAGTGGTATAAAAATTAATAATGTTGATAAAGCTATTTTTGCAGTTGGTATAAGAGCTGAAGATTTTATTATAAAAGATCAAGAAACTGGAATGTTCCATGGAATTGTTAAAGCGGTGGAAAATTTTGGTAAAGAAAGTAAATTAATTGTAAAAGTAGAAGAAAGTTTCCAAGCTAATTTCTTAATTGATAATCGTTTAAATTATAAAGTAGGAGATACTATCTACTTCGATATGCCTAAAGATCGTCTTCACTTATTCGATGAATTAACTGAAAGAAGAGTAGAATATGAAATTTAGTAACCAAGTATGATCAAAAGTTGCTTTTAAATTTCCTTTTCTATATAAACTAAGTGCTAAAAAACAAAGTGAAAATCGTGCTCAATCATTATCAGGTTCTATTATTGATAAACCGATTGAGTTTTATAAACCTTTAGGTATGTTATTACCAACTTTGATTATTATTACTTTTTTCACTATTATTCCTTTATTTTTGAATATTAGAAATGCCTTTTTTCAATTAGATGATAATCAAAGATATTATTTTACCTTTAATAACTTTTTATCTGTTCTTAATGACCCTGCTTTTGCTGTTGGTTTTAGGAATTCAATTATTTATGGTTTGATTGTTTTACCATTTGTAATTTCAATTTCTTTATTAATAAGTTCTTTAATTGCTAATGTTATTAGAAAAGCAGCTAGAGGATTTTGACAAACAATCTTTTTCTTACCATATATGACTAATGCTGTTGCAGTTGCTTTATTCTTTTCACAAATTTATTCACCTGTTGGTTTTGTGAATGAAGTATTTAATTTAGGAACATATGGTTGATTAGAATCAGGAGATCAATTCTCATTTAGAGCGTTATTACCTATTGTTACTCAAGGTATTTGAAATGGTTTGGCTTTTAATATTTTAATTGCAACTACCGCTATGCTTTCAGTAGATAAAAATTTATATCGTTCTGCTTCAATTGATGGTATTGGAAGTGTAAAACAATTTTTCACAATTGCTTTACCTTCAATTAAATCAACTACTAAATTTTTAATTACAATGGGAATTATTAATGGTACAAAAGTATTCCCACTAGCTATTTTTAACAATGTGCCAAATGATGCAATTATTAATGGTGCATCATCATTAATGCTTATTGTTTATAGATTTACTAAAGCTGCTAATTTCCCTCTTGCTGGTTCGGCTGCTTTATGTTTATTCCTTATTGGTGTGTTTTATTCATCACTTATTCGTGGTGGGTTCAATACTATTTTAAGAGTATCTTTAAATAAAGGAGAATTCAATGTTTGAAATCGGATTAAAGATTCAAAAGTGATGATCGAATATAAAGCTCAGAAAAAGTAGAGAAATTGCTACTCAACAGGTTCATGAAACTAAAATTAGTCTTTTAATTATTAGTTTGGGATTAAAATTATTTGGTTTAGCTTTATTTTCATTAATAATTTTATTCCCTTTCTTCTTTATGATTATGGTTTCATTAATGCCTAGAGAACAAGCAGATGCTCTTAAAACAACTTTTACGTTAATTCCACAAGAATGAACTTGATCAAACTTTGCAGTTGCCGCAACGACTGCTTCTTCATCAACTAAATACTTTGATGCATTCTTTTTAACTTTTACAAATGTATTATTTTCAGTGGTTGTTAAAACTTTTGTTACAATGATTGCTGGTTATGCATTTTCGTTAAAAAAATGAAAATTTAAAAACGTTTTATGAAGTCTATTTATGGCTTTATTAGTATTACCTGAAGTGGCATTATTATCAGGACAATATAGAGTAATTATTTTATTAGATGAAGTAACACATATTAGAAATTATTTTACAGGGATTATTTCTGTTATAGCTTTACCTTTTATAGCTTCTATTTTTACAGCTTTAATGTATAGAAACGCTTTTTCAGCTATTCCTAATAGATTAAAAGAAGTTGCAACTGTTGATGGAGCTGTAGGAGCAAGATATTTCTTTAAAATAGCTGTTCCTATGGTTTCTCCTACTACTTTAACTGTGGTAATTTTAACTGCTTTGGCTTCATGAAATTCCTTCTTATGACCTTCATTAGTTGCAAATGGAGATTTAAAAGTTTTATCATTATGATTATTTGATGTTGGTTCTGTACTACAAGAGGATGGTCAAGTAATTACTTTAAGAAGTATAAAACTTGCTGGAGCAATTTTATCTATAGCGCCTATGTTTGGTTTCTACTTATTATTTAGAAAACGTATTATGGCATCTATTTCAAGACAAGGAAGCACAATTAAAGGATAAAATATGAATAAAGCAAATATTAAATTTAAAACAATATTTTGATTTATTTTAGTTATTATTGCTATAGTAGTTTTAATTTTATGTTCAATAATAATTAAAAATTCAAATTATATAATTGAAGCCAACCGTGAATTTGTTATTTTAGAAACAGCATATGTTTCTAGTGCTAGAGTACAAATTTCTTATTCAATTGGAGGAATTGCTTTTTCAACTGTGATTATTTTAATGGGATCTTACATTTCTTATGCTGGTTTCAAAAGTTGATCATATAATGCAATTCTATAGGAGCTATTATGAAAAAAATTACTAAATATGCTTTATCTTTAGGCGCTGTTGCTTCACTTGTTTCTCCTCTAATTGCTTCTTCATGTTTATTGACTGTTGATTCTAATACTAGAGAATTAATTGATTATGCCAAAAACTTTGAAATCAAAAAAATAGAAGATTATGCTATAAATAATCCTAATGCCACAAATACTCAAAAATTAATATCTGATATTATCAAAAATAATTCTATTTATGTAACAAGTACAGAATATTTATGAAATTTAAGATTAAATAGTAATTATTGAGATGCCAATAGACAAAAAATAGCTGAATTAAATAGCGTTGATGAAGCTTTAGAAGTATTTAATTACTATTTTAAAAATACTCCATTTAATTACACTTTTTTAACAAGATATAAATATTTATTTGATGAAAAAGATAATAACATTAATGTTAAATCACTTAATTTAATTTATAAAACACAAGATCAAATTTACCAATATTTTTATCTTAAATATTTAGATGCTTTTAATCAAGGCAATACTTTAGATGAAAAAGTGAATAATTTATTCAAATATGCTTTATCTCATGGCTTAAAAATTAATAATAATCAAACACATGGAATGAGATTAGCTCAATCTCCCGTTTTTATAGCTGATAAATTAAATAGTGAATTTTTAGGCAGAAATACTGATTCAACTACTTTATTAAAACCTATAGATAAAGATTCTCCGCTTTATGAAGAATTTGTTAAAAACCCCTTAGCATTTTTAAATAATCCAAAGTATCGTGAAGAATATTCAAATTTATATAATTTACAACAAAGAGAAAATCAACTTACTCCTGTTGAACAAGTTTCTTTATCTAACATAAGAAACGAAATAAGAAATTGAATAACTAATACTGGAACTCAACCGCAAGATATAGCCCGTTTATTAGCTATTATTATGTATTATGCTCTTAAAGATTACAAAAATCTATATGATAATGTACAAGTTTTAACTGCTTATAGTAAAAATAGAAATGAATTAGTATATTACATTGAATTATTTGATAAAGTAGCTAATGAATATAAGCTTTATAACATAGAACAAATTTATAATGCTTATCAAGAATCTAATGATAAAGATAATTTTATAACGCCATATGTTAAAAAAGATATTTTCAATAGTAATTGAACATTCAAACCAACTATTTTAGTAGAAAAAACTACAAACCAAAATACTAAAGAAACAATTGAATTAAATGCAACTGATGCAGATTATGTTAAATTTATTAATGAAGGTAATTTTCAAATTAAATGAAGTAATAAACATAATGAAACTCCAGCTGAATTTAAGGCTTTATCTGCAAAGGAAATAATAAAAATTCTCTCTTGATTGGAAAAAACTTCTAATGCTGATAAAGGAGTAAATAATGGATAAAAATAATTTACCAGAAGAATTAAAAAATATTTCTTTTTGAAATGATATTCCTAATAATAAAAAAATCAATTTTAAAAATAAAAGATTAATCCATCCTTCAAGTCAAGCAATTGTTGTTAATAAAAAACACATTTTTAATAAAAAAGTTTTTGTTGCTAGAGATTTAATTAAAACTAATTTATTATTACCTATTATTGCTTTAATTATTTTAATTGCATTTATAATTGTTTCTTGAATTTTAATTGATGCCGGTTATAAATATGATTTATATGATGAAATATCTGCTACAAGTGCAGTTAGAGCTTCTAATTTAGCTACTGTAGGTTATTATTATGCTAAATGATTAACTTCTTTCTTTAATTTATTAGTAAATAATACAGAAGAAGTACAAGCATTATTAAATAATAATGCAGCTGGTTCAAATGCAATTATTGCTTTTGCTTTATATATAGTGTTTTTATTAGTTTTCTTTATTGTTTATATAATTTTAGTATGAAAATTAATTGAACTAATTAAAGTTAATATTAAATATGCTATTTTAGCTTCAATTGGTGCAATAGTTATTATACTTATGATTTCCTTAGTAATTTCTGTTGCCAAAACCACTAATTTAACATTTGTTCAAGTAAGAGAACTTGTTAATAATTTAGAGAAAAAACCAGAAGATTTAGCTCAAGGAAGATTTTTATCATATTTCTTATTAGCTATTGCTTTAATAGCTTCTGGTTATACAGCATATATTTTTAAACTAGGGCAAACAAATCCAAAATTAGCTATTTAAATTAAATAATAAAAAAAACAAGATATAAATAATCTTGTTTTTTTATTTTATCTTTCTTCTTTAATTCTTCTAAGAGTAGGAAATAATAAAACATCTCTAATTGATGAAGTTTCAGTTAAAAGCATAATTAAACGATCAATACCAATACCACATCCGCCAGCTGGAGGCATACCATATTCTAAAGCATCAACAAAATCGTAATCAATATCGCTCGCTTCATCATTACCATTATTTTTTTCTTCTAATTGAGCTTCAAATCTTTGAAGTTGATCAATTGGATCATTTAATTCAGTATACATATTGGCATATTCTTTAGTGTTTATAAATAGTTCTGCTCTTTCAGTATATCTTGGATCTTCTGCTTTAGAAGCTAAAGGTGAAATTTCAATTGGATGACCATAAACAAAAGTTGGTTGAATTAAAGTATGTTCAATTAATTCTTCATATAGAGCATTAATAATATGACCGATTGTAAAGAATTTTTCTATTTTTACATGGTGTTTTTTAGCTATTTCTTGAGCAGTTTTTAAATCTATGTTTCTAAAATCTACTCCTGTAGCTTCGTTAACCGCATCAATAAGATTTAATCTTTTAAAAGGTTTAGATAGATCAATTTCTACACCATTATTAATAAATATACTTTTACCTAATTTTTTGCATAATAATTTAAAAAGCGCTTCAGTACGATTCATCATTCCTTCAACATTTGAATAGGCTTCGTAAAATTCAATTGTTGTAAATTCAGGATTATGTGTTGTATCATATCCTTCGTTTCTAAAAATTCTACCCATTTCATATACTCTATCAAAACCACCAACAACTAATTTTTTAAGTGGTATTTCTGTTGCGATTCTTAAAACAAATTCTTGATTTAATGAATTATGATGAGTTTTAAATGGTCTAGCGGCTGCTCCTGATAAATAATCATGTAAAAAAGGAGTTTCAGCTTCTATATAATCTAAGTCATTAAAATAATCTCTTATTCATTGAACAACTTTGGTTCTTGTAATGAATCTTTCTCTAGATTCTTTGTTCATTATTAAATCAACATAACGACGACGGTATCTTTCTTCTGTGTCTACTAATCCATGATATTTTTCTGGTAAAGGTTTAAGTGCCTTGGTTAATAATTCAATTTTTTGTATTCTTATACATACTGCATTAGTATGAGTTTTCATCATTAAACCATTTATTCAGATAATATCACCAATATCCAATCTATCGACTAATGTTTCATATTGTGTTAATTCTTTTTTATTAAAATATGCTTGAATTTGACCTTTGTAATCTTGAATAACTAAAAAAGGCCCTCTCTTTGTCATTAATCTTCCAGCAATATTTTTGTTGATATTATTATTTTCTAATTCTTCTTTAGTTAAATTTTCAAATTGTTCATTTAATTCATTACTATAACTTATTTCACCAAGATTATAAGCTTTTTTAAAAGCTATAATGTTTTCTTTTTCATAATCGATTAATTTATTTCTACGTACTTGTTCTTGTTCGGTATATTTTGGCATAAATTACTCCTTTTTTTAATAATTAATAAGTTATAGATAATTATATATAATTTAAATTAATACTATATTTAATGTTGTTTTTTTTAATTATTTTTTTAAAAAGTTTTATTTTTTTATTTAAAGTGTTAAAATAATAATGTAAATCGTGGTCGCGTAGCTCAGCAGGATAGAGCACAAGCCTTCTAAGCTTGTTGTCAGAGGTTCGAATCCTCTCGTGATCGCCATTTTTTTATTTTTTTAAAATTTTATTTTAAATTTATTTTAAAATATAAATAATATGTGTGTCCATATAGCTCAGCTGGTTAGAGCACAAGCCTCCTAAGCTTGGGGTGAGAGGTTCAACTCCTCTTGTGGACGCCATTTTTAAACTAAAATTGCAAAAAATAATTTTTTTGCAATTTTTTTCATATTTTTATTTCAATTGTTATTTAACTAATTATTAAATAATAAAATTTATTTATAAAAGAAAAATATTTTATTAATGAAAAATTATTTATAAGGAAATGAAGTATATGAAAAAACATAAATTGTTATTATCTTTAGCACTTGCAACAACATCTTTTTCACCAATAATTTTTGCAGTAGCTTGCAATAATGACACAACTAAAATGGACGACAAACCTGTTACCCCACCAGCAAAAGAAAATCCAACTAATCCTCCTGCAGAAGAAAATCCAACTACTCCTCCTGCAGAAGAAAATCCAACTACTCCTCCTGCAGAAGAAAATCCAGCTCCTTCACCAGATATTAGACCATCAACTTCTGAAAGTGAATTAGAAAAGGCAAAAACTAATTTACAAAATTCACTAACAACTACAGCATCTAATATTATTTTGTTAGACAAATTTTCATTAGATGAACACAAAAAAACCTTAACAGATGCAGAAATAATAGCAAAAGCAGAATTAACTAAAAACGATGCCACAGTTCAATCATTAAATGCACAAATTACTGCCTTAGCACAAGCATATAATAAAGTTAAAAGCGATTTAGAAAATGCACAAAGTTTAATTGAAGAATTAAAAACTAGCTTAGATAAAGCAAAAGAAATTCAAGCTGCTTTTAGCACCAATGATTCAGAAACTAAAATTAAAGTAACACAAGCAATTGAAAAAGCAACTTTATTAACAACAGCAGAAAAAACAACAGTTGATGCTATTAGACAAGAAAAAATATCTTTATTTGATGCTTATTTTAATGCTATTTTCACTAAAGATTTTTTAACTATTGGTGAAAATGTAACAGATCAATTAGAAGTAACAGAAAACAAAGAAGCACAAGATGGTGGTTCTATTAAAGCTCTATTAGAAAAAGCTGTAAATGAAATTAAAAAATCTAAAAAACTAGATAGAACTCCTTATACTTTTGCTTACACTTATACAACTAAAGAAATTATTTTATTTACAGGTAATGCAAGTTTTAGCAGTGGTAAAAAAGATTCGATTCTAAAATTCAAAGACAATGCTGCTGTATTACAAAACAATAAACAATTAGCTAATGCTATTGTTCCAACTTTTGTTAATAATAGAAATCAAACTAGATTAAGTTCATTTTTAAATGGAGCAATTATCGATAATAAACTTTATTTAAGATTTAAAACAGGTACGCATCATGTATCAAATTCAAAAGCTGATGATAAAGATTATTATGTTGAATTTGATTTAAGTCAATTCGAAACAACAACAACCACTACAACAGAAAATTCAAATTAATTTAATAAAACTAGCTCTTTAATGCTAGTTTTTATTTATTGTTTATAGTGAATATTTTATAATTAAACTATGAAAAATAATATTGTAGAAATAAAAATAGAAATTACTAAAGATTCACAAATTAAATATGAATATAATCGTGAAGATAAACAAATGCATGTTGATAGAATATTAAGAAATGATTTTAAATATCCTGCTAATTATGGTTTTATTCCTAACGCCTTGGATTGAGATGGCGATGAATTAGATGTATTATTATATAGTTCTGAAAGTTTTATTCCAGGAGTAATGCTTAATGCAAGAATTATTGGAGCAATGAAAATGATTGATTCAGGCGAAACTGACACTAAATTAATTGCTGTACATGCTGATGATTATCGTTTAGATCACATTCAAACATTAAAAGATTTACCTGAACCCTTTTTAATGCAAATTGAAACTTTCTTTAATAATTATAAAAATTGAAAAGGAAAAAATTTGACCAAAGTAGAAGGTTTTGGAAATGTAGATTGAGCCTTGAACGAATTAACAGAATGTATTGATTTAATGAACAAATATGGTCAATTACCTAAAAAAGAATTTATTGCAAAAATGATGCAATTGCATCCTGAAAAATATCAATAATTTAATAAAAAAGTGTTGTTTAAAACAACATTTTTTATTATTTGTTTTTAATTCAAACTAATAATTGTAAAAAATAATAAAATTATAATATAACAAAATAAAAGGAGTAAGATGAAAAATAATATTACACTTTTAAGAAAAGAAGAACAAATTAAACAAGCTCTAGCAAAAATAATTACTTATGAAATTAATAATGAAGATCTTGTCGAACCAACTGTAATTGATTGCAAATTATCAAATGATTTATCACATTTAAAAGTTTATGTGACTTTTGGTACTAAAAGTAAAAAAGGTTTAGAAGCTTTAGAAAGAGCTAAAGGATTTATTAGAACAAATTTAGCTCACACGTTAAATTGAAGAAAAGTACCTGAAATTCATTTTGAATTAGATGAATTAATAAGTTCTGGCATGAAAATAGATCAAATTTTAAGAGATATTGAAAAAGAAAAATAGATTTAATTCTATTTTTTTATTAATTTTTAATTATAAAAAAATTTTAAAAAACAGCACTTTAGCTGTTTTTGTTTTATTTATAAAAACAATTTTATTTATTTACGAAAAATCTTTTTTGTGGTAACATTTTTACACGTGGTATTTTATTATAACATAATAAAAATTAAACTAAGTTATTAATTAACTTTCATTTTGTTTCTAAGGGGTAAAAATGAGTCTTAATACAACAAAGCAATCATATAAGATACGTAAATTTGGACCAATTACTGAAAGACGTGATTATTCAACAACAAAACAAACTTTAAATATTCCTGATTTTTTAGCAACAAGCAAAGAATCATTCGAATGATTTAAAAAGGTTGGAATAGAAGAATCATTACGTGAACATTATCCAATTATTGCATCTAATGGTAAATTAACTCTTGAATATATTCATTCTTCAGCTTATTTAGAAATGCCAACAGGCAAAGAGTATGATGCTGTTGCTGATGCTAGAGTAAAAGGTATTAATTATGCTGCAAAATTGTATGCAAAATTTAAAGTAACAGTAACAGAAACAGGTGTTGAACAAACTGATACTGTATTTCTTGGAGAAATTCCACTAATGACTTCTGGTGGCAGTTTTATTATAAATGGAAATGAAAAAGTTATAGTTAGTCAACTTATTAGATCGCCAGGAGCTTATTTTGGTAGAGGCGTTCGTAATAAACAATCTGACGATCTTTTTAATAAATTAGAAGTTATTCCAAGAATAGGTTCATGATTAGAAATTTCTCATAAAGTCACAACCAAAAATATTGATACAGTTAAAATTAAAATAGATAAAAATAAAAATGTTTTACTTTCAACATTTTTAATGGCTTTAGGTTTATCTAATGAAGATATGATAAATCTTTTTGGTAATTCTGCGGAATTGAATGAAACGATCAAACGTGATAGAAGATTAGCAGATAATGGTGAAACTTTAGAAACAAAAATTAAAAATTGTCAAGAAGAACTTTTCTCAATTATAAGACGCGGAGATAGAGTTACTGAAGAATCTGTCACTAATTTAATTCCAGGAATTTTGTTTAATAAAAAACGTTATAGTTTAAGTCAAACAGGACGTTATATGTTAAATAAAAAACTTAATTTAGTTGATAGAATTTCAGATACTATTTTAGCTCAATTTCTTGTTATTAAAAATGATCAAGATCAAATATTGGAATTAGAACCAGGAACTGAAATTAATCATAAATTAGCTTTATTAATTCAAAAAAACTTTGATAATGGTTTTTTAGCAACTAAAGATATACCAGGTATTAAAACTGAAATTGTTTATGGTAAATTAGTTACTGGTAATAATCCTGTAAAAAATTTAAAGAAAATGACCAAAATGATTTCTTTATTAGTTTATCCTAATCGTAAATGATTAGACAGAGGTAAAGAAGCAGTTTTAGTTATTGGTAATGATCCAAAATCTACAGAAACTCACTTAATTATTTCTGATATTATTGCAGCTATAAATTATTATTTTAATCTTTTAAATGGTATAGGAAATGATGATGATCCTGATTCATTAACTAATAAAAGAATTGTAGCTGTTGGTGAATTAGTTCAAAATCAATTAAATGTTGTTTTAACAAGATTAGAAAAAACAACGCGTGAAAGAATGGGAGCTAAAGAACCAGAAAAAGTTACTCCTAAAAATGTTACTAACAATAAATTGGTTTCAAATCAAATGAAAACTTTCTTTAATTCATCAAAACTTTCACAATTTATGGATCAAATTAATCCACTTGCTGAAATTTCTAATGAAAGAAGAATAACATCTTTAGGTCCCGGTGGTCTTAATCGTGATACTGCACAATTTGAGGTGCGTGACGTTCATGCTACTCATTATGGAAGAATTTGTCCTATTGAAACGCCTGAAGGTCCAAATATAGGATTGATTTTAAATTTTGCTACTTATGCAAAAGTTAATGAGTATGGATTTTTACAAACTCCATATTATAAAGTGGAAAATGGAATAGTTTTATATGATCAAGTAGAATATTTAACTGCTATTGATGAAATTAATTTTTATATTGCACAATCAACAGTTAAAGTTGATGAAAACAATAAAATTATTGATGAACAAATTACTATGCGTCATAATTACACATATGTAATAGGTAATCCAATGCAAATTGATTATATAGAAGTTGCTTCTAATCAAATGGTTTCTGTAGCCGCTGGATGTATTCCATTTTTAGAAAATGACGATGCAAATAGAGCTTTAATGGGTTCAAATATGCAACGTCAAGCTGTACCTTTATTACAAACAGAAGCTCCTTATGTTGCAACTGGTCTTGAAGCAGCAATTGCTAAATATTCTTCAGCTAATATAATTGCAAAAAATGACGGTGTTGTTGAATATGTTGATGGAAGCAAAATTAAAATCAGAAATACAAAAGGTAATATTGATACTTATTCTTTAAAAATTTTCCAACGTTCAAACCAAGATACAGTTGTTCATCAAAGACCAATTGTAAAAATTGGTCAAACTGTATCAAAAGGAGATTTATTAGTTGATGGTTCAAGTTTTAAATATGGTGAATTAGCTTTAGGTAAAAATTTAGTTGTTGCATTTACTACTTTTAAAGGTTATAACTATGAAGATGCTATCATACTTAATGAAAGATTAGTTAAAGATGATGTATTAACTTCAATTCATATTGAAGAACATACTATTCAATTTAGAACAAGCAGAATCGGCGATGATGAATTAACTATTGATATACCTAATGTTTCTAAGGCATCAATAAGACATTTAGATGAAAATGGAATAGTTAAATTAGGTTCAGAAGTTGTTCCAGGAGATGTTTTAGTTGGTAGAGTTTCTCCAAAAGGTGATGATAATCCTTCTCAAGAAGAAAAATTACTTTCAGCAGTTTTAGGTCAAAGATTAACAAATGTTAAAGATACGTCATTAAAAGTTAAAAATGGGCATGGTGGAACTGTTATAGCTGTTGAAGTATTAAATAGAGATAGTAATGCTCAATTTGAAGATGGAGTAGATAAAATAGTTAAAGTTTCAGTAGCCGTAAAACGTAAAATAAGAGTCGGCGATAAAATGTCAGGCCGTCACGGAAATAAAGGTGTTGTTTCAATCATTTTACCTGAAGAAGATATGCCATATTTAGAAGATGGTACTCCAGTTGATGTAATGTTAAATCCTCAAGGTGTTCCATCACGGATGAACATAGGTCAAATTTTAGAAATTCATTTAGGAATGGCAGCTAAAAGTTTAGATTGTAAATTTGTCACACCTACTTTTGATGGTATAAAAAAAGAAGAAATTTACAATGTTATTAAAGAAGCAAAATTACCAGAATCAGGTAAACAATATTTAATTGATCCTATTACAGGTGAAAAATTTGATAATCCTGTTTCTGTAGGTGTTATGTATATGCTTAAACTAAATCATATGGTTGATGATAAAATGCATGCTAGATCTGTGGGACCGTATTCTTTAATTACACAACAACCATTAGGTGGTAAAAGTCAAAATGGTGGCCAAAGATTTGGTGAAATGGAAACTTGAGCTCTTGAATCTTATGGTGCTACTAATGTGTTGCAAGAAATACTAACTTATAAATCAGATGATATAAATGGTAGAAATAAACTTTATGCTGCTTTAGCTGCTGACAAACCTTTACCTAAATCAGGAATACCTGAATCATTTAATGTTTTAAGTTATGAATTAAAAGGGTTGAAAATGAAATTTGATTTAACTTATGAAGAAGACAAATCAGATGAATTTGATTTTTATAAAGATAATATAAATATTGAAGGAGATATAGATGAATAATTTATTCGATAAAAAATCTCAAATTAAAAAAAATGTTATTGAAAAAATCACCTTATCTTTAGCAACTCAAGAAGATGTTCGTAATTGATCTCATGGAGAAGTTACCAAACCAGAAACAATTAATTATAAAAGTTATAAACCTGAAAGAGAAGGTTTATTTGATGAATTAATATTTGGTCCAACAACTGATTATAAATGTCCTATTTGTGGTACAAAATATAAAAAGAGTGATGAAAATACTGTATGTAATAAAACACCAATGTGTGAAAAATACAATCCTGTAATTTTACCTAAAATTTCTCGTCGTAGCAGAATGGGACATATTCATCTTGAAAATCCAGTAGTACATTTTTGATTTTTCAAAATTGATCACTCAATTATTGCTAAATTATTAGGTTTAAAAGTAGCTAATTCTAATCGTCCAGTATCTAAGGCTGATTTAGAAAAATTAATTTATTATAAAAGTCATATAGTTTTAGAAAGTGGTAATTTAGAGTCTTTAAAACAAAATAGTATTATTGATATTTCTGATGCTGCCATTGTTTATCAAGAAGTTTTATATGAATTAAAAAATAAACTTGATCCTAATGATGAAGATTATGAAGAAAAATTCGAAACTATTTCTGATACTTTGGAAGAGTTGCAATCTTTTGCAACTTCAAAAGTTGGTAAAGATTATGGTGTTGATTTTTATGAATATAATGAAATAATCGAAGAATATAGTGATGCTAAAATAGGCACAGGGTCTAAAGCAATTGAATATTTACTTAAAAAATTAGATCTAGAAAAAGAATTAGAAAAAATTAATCAAGAAATTAAATTGATTAATGTACAAATTAATGAGAGTAATAATTCAACTACTAAAATACAAGAAAGATCAAAATTATACAAAAGATTAAATGTTATTAATTCATTTATTAAATCGGGTCAAAATCCTTTAGATATGTTAATTTATGATCTGCCTGTTTTACCAGCTGATTTAAGACCTTTAATTCAATTAGATGGTGGACGTCATTCGACTAGTGATATTAATGAACTATATCGTCGTATTATTATCAGAAATAATCGTTTGAAAAAATGAGAAGAAGACGATGCGCCAATGTTAATTAAACAAAACGAATATAGAATGATTCAAGAAGCAGTTGATTCATTAATTGATAATGCTCGTAAAACTCCGACCCCCGTTTCTTCTAAAGATGGGCGCCCTTTAAAATCAATTTCTGATGCTTTAACAGGAAAAAAAGGAAGATTTCGTCAAAATTTACTAGGCAAAAGAGTAGATTATTCTGGACGTTCTGTAATTGTTGTTGGACCAGAATTAAAAATGCATCAAGTGGGTATACCTAGAGAAATGGCTGCTAAATTATTTGAACCTTGAATTATTAAAGAATTGATTAAAGGGAATAATCCAATTAAATCAATTAAAGCAGGTAAAAAAGCAGTAGAAAATCTTGATCCTATTATTTGACCTTATGTTGAAAAAGCAATTGAAGGTAGACCAGTTTTATTAAATAGAGCACCAACATTGCACCGTTTATCAATTCAAGCTTTTGAACCAGTATTAATAAGAGGAAAAGCAATCAAATTACATCCGTTAACTTGTACACCATTTAATGCTGATTTTGATGGTGATCAAATGGCAGTACACGTGCCAATAAGTGATGAAGCTGTTAGAGAAGCTAGAGAATTAATGTTAGCTTCAAAAAATATTTTAGGTCCCAAAGATGGTGAACCAATTATTAATCCAGGTCAAGATATAATTCTTGGTTTGTATTATTTAACAATGGAAAATAAAGATGCAATTGGTTCAGGATCATATTTTGCTTCTTTTGAAGATATGATGGTTGCATACGAAAACAAAAAAGTTCATCTTCATTCAAGAGTCGTTTTACCTATAAGTGCTTTGAATAAGTTATATTTGAATTATCCACAAAATAAAAAATATGTAATTTCTACAGTGGGTAAGTTTATTTTCAATAATGCCTTGCCTAATTCTTTCGAATTTATTTTTGGTAAATATTTAGATATTAAAACTCAAGAAATTGATGGTAAAGAAATAGTTGTTTCCGAAAAAGAAATTTTACATACATCAAAAAATGTTGACGAATTTAATCATTATTTATTAGATTACGGTGCTAATTTTGTTGAAGAAATTGCAAAAAAACCATTGAATTTACCATTGGGTAAAAAAGATATTGCCAAAATAGTAAGAAAAATTTTCAATGAATATACAGCTACTGTAAATATTGAAAGTATTTCTAAAATAATTAATGATATAAATGAAATAATTTCTCATAATCAATTAAGTGAAGCTTTAAGCGAGTTAAAAGATTATAATAATCAAAAAATTAGCGGCGCACATATTCAAATTCTTGAAACTATCATTAATAAAGAATTTAAATTAATAAACGAAAAGATCAAAAATTCACCTAAATTATCAATTTTAGGTTGAACAATTAATGAATATACTAAATTATTAGAAAAAGTATGATTTAAATATACTAATACTGTAGCAAATATTCTTGATATATTAAAAGAATTAGGTTATAAATATTCAACAATTTCTGGAACTACTATAGCAATTAGTGATGTGCTTACTCATCCTGATACTAAAAATAAAATCAAATCAGGTGATGAATATATAACACAATTAAAAAAATATTTTGATTTAGGTTGAATAACTGATGATGAAAGATATTCATTAACCATTGATAAATGAACTGATATTAAAGACAAAATTGAAAAAGATTTAAAATCTTTAACTAAAGATAAACCATATAATCCATTATTTATGATGTTTACTTCAGGTGCACGGGGTAGTTCGTCAAACTTTGTTCAATTAGCTGGTATGCGTGGATTAATGAATAATAACACTAAAATTTTAAAAGCAGATGCAGAAAACGAGCGTGTTGTTCGTTCAACTGTAGAAATTCCTGTTAAATCATCATTTTTAGATGGATTAACCGCTTATGAATTTTATTCATCAACCCACGGTGCAAGAAAAGGATTAACAGATACAGCTTTAAATACCGCTAAATCAGGATATCTTACTCGTCGTTTAGTTGATGTTGCTCAAAGTATAGTTGTTAAAGAAGCAGATTGTTATACTGACTATGGTTTTGTAGTAAGTAATATAATGGATACTAAAACAAATACTATAATTGAAAGTTTAGAAGAAAGAATTGAAGGAAGATTTGCAAATAAACCAATTTTACATCCAGTAACAAATGAAATTTTAGTTAATGGTAATGAATTAATAACACCAGAAATAGCACAAAAAATAGTCAATGCTGGGATTGAACATGTTGAAATACGTTCGATACTTTCTTGCTATACACGTAATGGTGTATGTAAAAAATGTTATGGTAAAGATCTTTCATTAAATCGAGTAGTTAATATAGGAGAGGCTGTAGGTGTTGTTGCAGCTCAATCTATAGGTGAACCAGGAACACAGTTAACTATGCGTACATTCCACTCAGGTGGTGTTGCTGGTGTTGAAGATATTACTGGTGGTTTTGGTAGATTAATGGAATTAATTGACGTTTATGATTCACCATGAGGTAAACCAGCTGTAATAGCTAATAAATATGCCACAGTAGAAAAAATTGAAAACTTTAATGCTTTAAATAATGCACCTAATGCTAACAATTTAAGAATTACTTTGAAATATTTTGATGCTCAAAATAATATTCAACATGAAGTTATTGAAACTAGAAGAGATAGACGTTTAAGAGTTAAAGAAAATCAAGAAGTAGTGCCTGGTCAAAAAATTGTTGAAGGACCTATTATTTTAAATGAATTACTTAAAGTCGCTGACACAAGAACAGTACAAAATTATTTATTAAAAGAAATACAAAGACTTTATCGTCTTCAAGGTATTACTATTAGTGATAAATATATTGAAATAATTATTAGACAATTATTATCAAAAATTATTATTACTGAGCCAGGAGATTCAAATTTCCACGCTGGATCATTAATTGACATTTTTGCTTATCAAAGAGAAAGTGCTAGATTAATATTAGAAGGTAAGAAACCTCCTTTTGGTGAAGTAAAAATTAAAGGTGCAAAACAAACTCCGTTGCTTTCTGATTCGTTTTTAGCTGCGGCTTCATATCAAGAAACTCCTAAAATTTTAGTTAATGCTTCAATTGGAAACAAACAAGATAGATTAGAAGGATTAAAGGAAAATATTATTTTAGGAAGAAAAATTCCTGCTGGAACTAATTCTCAATATGAATTAGGTAGCAAATACGACATAAGAGATCCAAAAAGTTATTTCATCGGTAAATATGATCCTAGTTTAGAAATAAATAAAACAAATGATAATACTGACAATGCTGATTTAGACGAAGAACTTAGTGCAATTTTAAACGAATTTGTACTAGAAGAAAATGATAAAGATAAAAATATAGATGAATTTGATGAAAACATTTTGCTAGAAGATGAAGAAACGCAAACAGATTTATCTGATTTTATAGATCAAGAAGATTTTGAAAATTGAGAATAATTTAAAAATACGACAACTATAATGTCGTATTTTTTTAATAATTTATCGTTTAGTTTGATTTTTATAATTATTAAAATTTTATCAAGTAATTAAATCAAAAAATCTATAAGAGTTAATAAATGAATAAAATATTTTTTTTATTTTAAACATATATTAAAATTAATTTGAATTATAATCAAAAAAATAAAACTAATTTATCTTATTTATAATGATTTTTACTTTTTTTAGATGTTTTTATTTCTAACACATAATCAACAATAATTATAAAATTTATAAATTAAATAATTTATCTAGAATAATTTATTTAAAAAAATTTTTTATCCTTAAAATCAGTAATTATTTATTTTTTAGGATACATAGTATAATTAGTAAAATAAATTTTTATAAACATAGTTTATAAAGGAGTATATTATGAAGTTAAAAATAAACAAAAAATTAATACTTTCTTTAGCTGGTGCTATGTTAGGTACTATAGCTTTATCAATTGGTTTAAGTTTTATACCAACAAAAGAAAAAATTATTGAAACTAATGATAAAGATCTTTTTAATAATGATAATAAAAATTCTAGTGAGACAAATCTACCGTTTTTGCCTGATACTTCATCTTCAACATCAAATCATATTAACAATATGTTCACTATTGATGATAATTATATTAAACCTTTAGCTAAAAACGCAATAAAAAAAGAAGAAACAATTAAATATGTAGCTATAGGAGATTCAATAGCAGCTGGATGAGATGGCAGTTTGCCAAATGATTTTCCTGGTAGTTTAAATTTTGAAGGTAAAATTGAAGGTATTTCTTATCCTGCATATTTAGCTTTATTTTTACAAAAAATACAAGCAAATAAATTAGCTTCATTTCATAATTTATCTAAAACATCAACTACATTAGAATATTGAAATATTATTTTGCAAGAAAAATTTAATTCTCAAAACGAAAATGTTTATACTAGATTGCAAAAATTATTTGGGCCTGATTTACAATTAATTGCTAATGAAGCTTTAATTTATTTAAAAGAAGCTAATTTAATAACTGTAACTTTAGGAGCAAATGATGTTATTCATTTAATTAAAGAACAATTCGCTGATTTGCCTTTTACTGATTTAGCTCAACAAATTATTTCTAATAATTATAATTATGCTCAAATTGTAAATTTATTAAATAAACTTTTTGAACAAATTTTTCAAAGAGTACAAAATAGACAATTAGAATTAATTAAAACTTTAAAAGAAATTAATCCTAAAGCTAATATTGTTTTTGTTGGTTATCCTATGCCTTTAGCTTTTATTAACCAATTATTAAATGATTATTTTATTCAAGAATTACAATTGCCTTTTAATGTAGGTAAAATAGCAATTGATTTAGTTAATCAAAAATTACAATTTATTGCTAATTTAAATAATATCAGTTATATTAATCCTTATGATCAAAGTTATTGAGAAACCAATGCAAACATTTTAACTCCGTATCTTTTTGATATACATCCTTCAATTTATGGTTATAAAAAAATGGCAATTGATATTTTTGCTAAATTAACTTTAAATACTAATAATTTGTTAAAAATAAATCAAAATGGTTTTAATTGAAATAGTGATTATTTAACAAGCGATCAGAAATCATATGAAAGAATTATTGAACTAGATGAAAATTTAACAAGTACATACCAAAGATTGTTCACAAATGATCAAGATAGTTTTATTAAAAGCAAAGATGAATTAAATAAAAATATTACCGATACTTATACTTTAGAAAATTATTATAAAAGAGTAATTGATGATAATCGCTTTATAAGCGGTTTATTTGATGACATTTTAATTAATGTTTTAAATAGTGTGTCATATGTTAAATTAGATCCTCAACAAAAATTAAAAAACTTTTTATTATCAGATAATAAAAAGAATTTCAATTATATACGTAGTTGAATGATTGATAATAAAGTTTTTAGTACTTTTATTCGTGATGTAACTAAAATTTTTTATGAAACAGATTGAGATAATGATGGAATATCAGGAGCTAAAAAATATAAATTAGTTCATTTAATTGATTCCTTTAAAACTGCTTTTTTAAATGAAGAGAAAATTATTAATTATCTTAATTCATTTTTAAAATTACCTTTTTTTACTAATAGTATACAAAGAGAAGAATTTAAAGATATTATTTTTGAAATAATTTCTAATTTTATTCAATTAAATTTAGACAAATCTATCATTGCCAAATTTGTAAATATCATTTATCAAGAACAATTTAATGAATATATTTCTAAAGAAGATTTAACAACAATTATTTTTAAAGTTGTTCATAATCCAAGTTTAAGAATTATTTTAAATAATGTTTTTGGTGCTTTATTTAATGCCATTCCTGAAATAGCAGAGGCTAAAAGTTTTGATGATATTTTAAATTCTCTTTTAACTCATCCTGATATTTACGATAGTGTAGTTAATAGTATTAATTTATTAGTTAATAATTTATTAGAAGATAATGAATTTAAGCAAATTATTACTAATGTTCTAATAAAAATTCTTAATAAATACGAACTAACAATTAATATCAATGATTCAAATTTAAAAAATCTTTTGTTAGAAATTATTAATGTTTTTGCAAAAACTAATACTAATATTGAAATAATAAAAATACTTGCTCAAGCCACATTAAATAGTTTTGATGCTCAAACAATTAAAAAACCAGATTTAAATTTAATTATTGATAATATAAATAAATCAATAAGTCAATTATTTACTTTAGGTAATGCTTTAGATGTTAATTTTAATGTAATTAAACAATTGTTAACTAATAATTTAGATTCATTTAAAGAACAATTTAAACAAATTATTAAAAATATTTTAAATTCTAAAACTTTAAATGTTCAACAAATTTTGCATAATTTTTTACTTAAAAACATACAAGCTAATAATAATGTTAATATAAGTAATAAATTAAATGATATTTTAACTAGTACAATAACGAGTAATGAATTAAATAATTTAATTAATAAATTTATTGATTATATTTTTGCTATTGACAAAAATGAACTTCAAAAAAGTGCTACTTTAGGTGATTTAATTTTTCTTTTAACTAAAGATTTAACTAAAAGTGAATTTTATCAAGCAATTGTTAGTTTATTAGATGCTATTATTAATAATAAAGACGTTATTAATTTATTGGGTGATTTGACTTCTTCAATCGAATTATTACAAAAATTTATAAGTGATGGTATTCTAGGTGAAACTTTTAGTTTTATTTTTAATAATGAAGCTTTTAAAAATATACTAAATAATTTCTTTAATAAAGCACTATTTAATATTCCTCAAGATAGTGATTTTTCTTATTTAGATAATGTAGTTAAAAATTGATTAAATGATGATTCTAATAATAAAGTTTTAATTTCTTATATTAAAACTTTTGCTCGTGATTTATTAGCTAATGAAAATTTAAGTAAATTTGTTTCTAATTCTTTATATAACTTTTTGCAAACTAATTCTTCCTTAGTTATTGAAATTAATAATAGTGATTTTAATAATTTAATGAGTGATCTTTACAATAATTTTTCTCAAATTATTGATAATAGCATTCTTTTTAATTCAGTAGTGGAAGCAATTATTAATAAGTTAAAAATTGACGGCGCTTTTGGTAGATTAACAACTTTTGAAGATGAAATTAAAAAAGTTTTAGCAAATAATACTACTATTGAAGTTCTAGTTTTAGATTTATATAAAGGTTTTGTTAAAACACAAACTTTTAGCAAAAATGAAATAACTATTTCGCAAATTTTTGTTAATGCTTTCAAAGAAAAACGTTTATTTGATATCAAAAATATTATTATTAGTTCATTAGAAAATTTATCCAAGAATGAATTAACCAAAGACGAAATTGATTTGTTAGTTTCAACAGTTTTAAATTCTAATCAATTCGATATTTTAATTAAATCTTTAATTAAACAATTATTTAATGTTCAATATGAAACTATTAAAAATTTTAATAGTGTTTATGATGTACTATGAACCCAATTAAAAAACGTAGGACATTCAACACTTTATGATACTCTTTTAAAATTAATTGAAGAAATTTTACAAAATGAACAACTTAATAAATTAATTGAAGATAAAGTTATTAAAGTGCTTTTAGAAAAATTAAAATTAGATATTACTAAAGAAGATTTAATTAAAGTAATTTTAATTATTTTAAAAGATAATAATTTCAAAGATTTATTAAATCAATTTATTAATAAAACAATTATTAAAGTTAATTCTACTGATGAATTCATTAAAATGATTGATTTGATTAAAACTTGATTAAGCGATGAAAATAATCGAGAAAAAATTGGTCAAAGTACATCAATGCTTTTAACTAATTTATTGATTAATAAAGATTTTCAAACAATTTTAAATAAAATAATTTATAACTATTTAATTCAATTTGACAATATTTTATCTAACATTAATAAAGAACAAATTGATCCTTTAATAAGAGATTTTCTTTCATTTATTCAAACTTATGAAACTAATATTCAATTAGTTTCTAATGTAACTAATATTTTCTTAAAACGAGTAAGTACTGATATTGATGAATTTAATTTTAACGATTTTTTAAAAGATTTAGAAAACTTTTTAGATGCTAAAGAAATTGAAAAATTAATTATTAGTACAATCAAAATTTTAGTTCAAGAAGAATTAGTATCTAAACATCAAAATTTATTAAAGCAATTGCTTATTAATCTTTTCAATTCTAAATATTTAAATTATGTTAATGATTCATTAGCAAACTGATTGGCTGAACTTACTGGAAATATTAATAACAAAAAAACGGCTTTAGAAATAATAAAAAATTTTTATAAAAGAAACGAATTAGCACTAGCTTTAGATGAATTGTTGAGTCGTTTTGCTAAAATTGAAAAAAGTAATTTATCTCAAATTAATAATTATTCAGATATTGTAAGAATATTATTAAATGATTTTTCACAATCAACAATTTATTCATCATTAACTTCTTTAATTTCTAATATTTTAAATGATAAAAAAATAGAAAATTTTGCACAATTGATTTTAAATAATAAATTAGGCGATTTTTCAAATTATGTTCAATTTAATTTAATTAAAGAAATTATTAATTTTACTTTTGCTAATAATTCTATTAAAAATATTATTGATAATTTTCTTACTGAGGGCATTTTAAATAAAGAATTAGATGTTATTGAAGCTTTTAAAAATTATGATTCACTTATTAAACAATGATTTAAAAATTCAGATAATAATAAAATATTAGCAAGTAAAATCCAAAATTTTGTTGTAGACTTGCTTAAAAATGAATCAATTAAAAACAAAATAATTAATTCTTTATATCAATATTTACAAAATAATACAAATATTGTTACTGGAATTAATGAAAATGATTTTAACAAAGCTGCTTCAGATTTTATAACTAATACAGAATTAATATTACAAAAAAATAGTTTTGCTACAGAAATTTTAAATAGCATTTTTCATAAATTAAGTGTTGATGGTGTTTTTGGTAATTCCTTAGATTGAAAAACCGAAATTTTTAAAGTATTGAATAATAATCAAATTGCAGAAAAATTAGCTTTAGATATTTATAAAGTAGTTGTTGAAACTAAAAGATATGTAAATAATAAAAAAACCATTAATAAAATAGCTATTAATTTATTTAATGAGGAAAAATTATTTAATTTCAAAAACGAAATTATAAAAGTTTTGGCTCCAGTTTTAGCTATTAATTCAGAAGATAATGAATTTAAAAATATTTTAAATATTTTATTTAATAGCGATGAATTAAATAATTTTATCAATACTTTATTAGACAAATTATTTAATATTGAATATTCTTTAATTAAAGATAAAAACAATTTTTTCGAAATAATAAAAATAGTTTTACAAGATATTAGTAAAAGTGATATTTACAATAAATTTAAAGAATTAATTAATTTTATTTTTAAAAATGAAACAATTAGAAACTTTGTTAAAAATAAAATTATTTCGCAAATTCCAATTGAACATAGAGATTTAATTTCTTTTGAAACAATAGAACAAGTTATTAAATATATTCTAGATAATCAAAACTTTAAAAACTTATTAGACAATTTCTTTAATGATATTTTATCTTCAACAAATAGATTTGAGGAATTAAAAAATGTTAATAATTTACTTAAAGTTTGATTCGGTATAGAAGAAAATAGAAAAAAAGCAAATGAAGCCTTAATAGGTTTAGCAAAAGATTTATTAACTGATGAAACCTTTAAAAATAATTTAATTAATATTCTTTATACATTTTTAAGTAAATATAAAGGTATGGTTAATAATATTAATCATCAAGAATTCACCAATTTAATTAACAATTTAATTAAATTAATTAATCAATTAGAAGATGAATTAAAAATTTTTACAAGATTAATTGAAGGTCTGACACATTTATTATCTCAAGGTGCTAATGATTTAACTTTTAATAAATTTATAACATCATTAAGAGAACAATTTGTAAATAATAGTAATCGTTTAGAAATTGAAATGATTAAAGCTTTAAAAATTCTTGTAAATAATAATTACCTAGAAGAAAATAAAGTAATTTTAAAAAGGTTATTAACCAATATTTTAACCTCTGATATTTCTAAAGTTTGAAAAGATAAATTAGCTAGTGATATAGCATTTAATACTAATAACAATATTAGTGAGCAAAAAGCAAAAGATTTATTTATTTTAATATTCTCGTCAAATCACTTTGATAAATTGCTTGACGCTATTTTAGATACTATAAGTGATTTAAAAAATGATTTTGATAATATTAATACAGCATTTGATTTAACCAAAAAATTATTAACTAACATAACAGATAGTAAATTGTATACTGGTATTATTGAATTTATAACTAACACTTTTAATAAAAATCAATTGTTAGATTTAGTACCTGAATTTTTAAAACCCATTATTAATCCTTTATTTGCACATATAACAGATGCAGATATTAAATTGTTAGTTAATTCAATTTTAAAAAATCAAAATATTAAAAATTTAATGGAACATTTTGTAAATAATTTACTTTTTACTAAAGTACAAAAATTTGAAGATATTACAAAAATTCCACTATTTTTCAAAGAATATTTAGCTGACGATACGTATAATCAATTCATTGTTAAAGAACTTTCTCAATGATTAAAATCTATTATTGTTGATGATAAATTTAATACTATTATTAGTGAAATTCTTTCTGGTATTTTAGAACAATTTCCACAAATTAATGAAAATTTAACGCGTGAAGAAATAAGCGATGTAATTGATAATTTATTTATTTCTTTAAATGATTTAGATGATCAAATTGGTTTAATTAACACCTTTTTTGAAGCATTATTAAAAGAAGCTAAAACTAATTTTGACAATTTTAATTTTGCAAATATTGCTTTAATTTTTAAAGAGAAATATTTTAGTGATAATTTAAAAATTGAAGCTACCATACTTAAAATTATTAATTCTTTAATTAATAATCCTAGAATTAAGAATAATCGAAGAGTAATAGTTATTATTTTAAGAAATATTATTAAATATATTTTTAATAATTCTCAAATAGCAGCAGCTGATTTAATTTGAGAAACTTTAGACATAAATATAAGAACTTTATTACAAAATTTCTTTAATTTAAATGATTTAAAAAATTTAATTTCTTATGTTGTTGATTCAAATGAATTTTTTGTTTTATTTGATCATATTTTCGCTAACTTTTTAGAAACGCCAGAAGAATATCAAAAATTAACAAGAGTAAAAGATTTATTAAATGTTTATAATCAAAATCAAACTAGAAAAATTCAATTGACTACAGACATACAAAATATAATTATTACTTTTTTACAAGCTCCTCAAACTAAAACAATTATTACAGGAATATTTAATTATAATCTTAGCAAATACGGTATTAATGCTTCTTCTGCGGCAAATCAAAAATTAATTAATGATTTACATGCTGAATTACCAAGTATTCTTAGAAATATGAATATTATTCAACCTATTATTTCTAAATTAATTACTAATTTTGATAAATTATTAACTTCTGAATCAATTTTTGCTGATTTATTAAGTGACATTTTGGAAGCTATAAATATTAGTGATTATAAATTTGTACAAATTATTCTTAAAACATCAACTTTAAATAATAATAAAACTATTATTAAAGATAATTTAATAAAAATAGTTGATGGCATTACTTCTGAACCTGATTTAATTGGCAAATTTATTAAAGATTTTAATATAAAAAATTTAATTTTAAAATTAGGTTTAACTGATAGTCAAACTAGTGAAACAATTATTTCCTTTTTACAAAGTAAATATTTAAGAGAATTATTACATATTTTAATTAATGAAATTGTTAATAATAATCAATGATATGCTCAACAAAAAACTTGATTTGATGCTTTCAATCAATTACTTAGTTCTACTAGTGCGCCTCAAATAAAAGATTTAGTTAAAAAATGATTAAGAGAAATTTTGGTTGATAAAGATGAAGTAGGTCAAGCTTTAGGAACGATATTAGCAAAGGAATTAAAAGCTAAAGAATTCGATTTATCAGATAGTGATATTTTAGTATTTCAAAGAGTAACAAGAGATATAAGCAAAGGAATTGTTAATACATTTATTTTTGATAATGTAGCCGATGCAGTGTTTGAATCTTTAAAAACTCTTAATCAATATAAAGGTAATAACTATTTACAAAAAATCCAAAATGATGCTATACGAGGAGCATTAAAATTTATTAAAACTAATGATAATAAAATTAGTTTAGAAAAAATTTTAAATAATACCAAAATTTTTAACCAAATAATACAATCTGTTAATTCTAAAGATTTAACCAGTTTAATTAATATTTTATTTTCAAAAACACCTTTAAGCAGGGAAAAAGGAATTTTTAGTTTCTTATTTGGTTCTAATACTGCAAGTTCTTCAAGTAATACGACAAATAATAATAATGATAATCCATTTGGTAATGGTGTTAATGTCGAAATAAGCGCAGCTATAAATTTAATTAGATCTGGAGTAACTGATTTATTAACTTCAGTATTTGGGCCTATTTTTGAAGAATATTTTAAAGAATTAGTTAGATTACCAAAAATAACTAGTTATCAAGAATTAAAAGAAAAATCAGAGGCTTATAAAGCTTTATGAAGAATTTTTGCTTCATTGTTACAATTTGGAAGAAAAGAAAATATTCCAGTTTTACAATATTGATTGCATATTAAAACAACAGTAGAAGGAATTTTACATAATCAATTTCAACAAGCTATAGCAAAATATAAAGATAAATATAGAGGCCAACTTTTTGAAAAATATGCAAACAAAAGAACAGGAAGATTTGATGATTTATGAGTTGCCGGAATCAACGCCGATTATAGCATTAATTCACAATTTTGACAAGGCACTCAAACGATTAATGGTTATAGCGCATCTTCTGGTTCGTTAAGTCAAACTTTTTATCCAAGAGATTCGGTATTAACTTATATTTATTATGGAACAATTAAATATCGTAATCAAGATCTTTATGATGTAAGATTTAATAGAAATAAAACTTTTACACAAGTTTTAATGGAAGATTTAAAACGTGGTTATATGCCGAATGTTTATACTAACAATTATGATAGATATGTTTACCGTGATTATCGTGATAGATAAAATACCAAGCAATTGGTATTTTTTATAAAAAATATTGATACACACGGCAAAGTTGTTATATAATATGCATATTATTTTATAATATGTTAATAATTAAAGCAATATTTTAGAAAGGAAAAAATGCCAACAACAAATCAATTAGTTACTAATGGTAGAGTTGATAAGGTGAGAAAATCTAAAGCGCCTGTACTTAACTTATCATATAACTCATTATTAAAAAAACAATATAAGGCATCTGCACCTTTTAAAAGAGGTGTATGTACAAGGGTTGCTACAATGACCCCTAAAAAACCTAACTCAGCTATGCGTAAATATGCTAGAGTTAAATTATCTAATGGAATGGAAGTAACAGCTTACATTGGAGGAGAAGGACATAATTTACAAGAACACTCAGTAGTTTTAATTAGAGGTGGAAGAGTTAAAGATTTACCTGGTGTAAGATATCATATTGTACGTGGAACACAAGATCTAGCAGGTGTTAATAATCGTAAACAAGGTCGTTCATTATACGGAACTAAAAAAGAAAAGAAAAATTAATTAATTATTAGGAGAAAAATATGTCAAGAAAAAATAGTGCCCCTAAAAGAGAAGTTTTAGCTGATCCAATTTTTAATTCTGTATTAGTAACCAAATTAATTAATACTATTATGCTAGATGGGAAAAAATCTATTGCTCAAGAAATCTTGTATAAAGCTTTTGATATAGTAAAAGAAAAAACTCAAAAAGATCCAATGGAAGTATTTTTATTGGCCGTGGAAAATGTTACTCCTCAATTAGAAGTAAGAACTAGAAGAATTGGAGGAACTAATTATCAAGTACCAACCGAAGTTTCTGCTCGTAGAAAACAAACTTTATCATTAAGATGATTAGTTCAATATGCTAGACTAAGAAATGAAAAAACTATGGATGTACGTTTAGCAAACGAAATTATTGACGCATCAAATAAAACTGGTGGAGCTATTAAAAAACGTGAAGATACACACAAAATGGCCGAAGCTAATCGTGCTTTTGCTCACTTTAGGTGATAATACCGTATTAGGAAAATGATATTATGGCAAGAGAATATGAATTAAAAGATTATCGTAATATTGGTATAATGGCTCACATTGATGCAGGAAAAACCACAACAACTGAAAGAATTTTATTACATACTGGTAAAATTCATAAAATTGGTGAAACCCATGATGGTGCTTCACAAATGGATTGAATGGAACAAGAACAAGAAAGGGGTATTACCATTACCTCTGCTGCAACAACAGCTTATTGAAATGGTAAAAGAATAAATATTATTGATACTCCAGGACACGTAGATTTTACAGTCGAAGTTGAACGTTCATTACGTGTTTTAGATGGTGCTGTTGCAGTTTTAGATGCACAAAGTGGTGTGGAACCTCAAACAGAAACTGTTTGAAGACAAGCTACTAATTATAAAGTACCAAGAATTGTTTATGTAAATAAAATGGATAAAGCAGGAGCAGACTTTTTCATGTCAGTTAAATCTGTCAAAGAAAGATTAAATGCAAATGCAGTTGCTATTCAAATTCCTATAGGTTCTGAAGCCTTTTTTGAAGGAGTTGTAGATCTTGTAGAAATGAAAGCATTTATTTATGATGGCAAACCAGAAGAAATTGCAAAAGAAATTGAAATACCATCAGATTTATTAGAATTAGCAAAAGAAAAACGTCAAGAATTAATTGAAGCAGTTGCTACTTATGATGATGAATTTATGATGCAAATTTTAGAAGGTCACGAGCCATCTGTTGAAGAATTAAAAGCAGTAATTAGAAAAGCCACAATTACAGCTGAATTTTTCCCAGCAGTCTGTGGTACTAGCTTTAAAAATAAAGCTGTTAAAAAAATGCTTGATGCAGTGGTAGATTATTTACCATCTCCACTTGATGTTCCTGCTATTAAGGCTGAATTAAATGGTCAGGAATTAGAAGTTCCAGCTACAGATAATCATGATTTTGCTGCTTTAGCATTTAAAATAATGACTGATCCTTATGTTGGTTCATTAACTTTCTTCCGTGTTTATGCTGGCGTGCTTAAAAAAGGAAGTTATGTATATAATTCAACTAAAGATGTAAAAGAAAGAATTGGACGTATTATTCAAATGCATGCTAACAGTCGTCAAGAAATTGATGAATGTTATGCTGGAGATATTAATGCAGCTGTTGGATTAAAATCTACTACTACTGGAGATACTTTAGTTGGTGAAAAAGCTCCTCATTATATATTGGAAAAAATGGTCTTCCCTGAACCAGTTATTTCTCAAGCTCTTGAACCTGAATCAAAAGATGCTATGGAAAAATTAGCTTTAGGTTTACAAAAACTTGCAGCTGAAGATCCAACTTTTAGAACTTATACAGATGAAGAAACTGGGCAAACAATTATAGCTGGTATGGGTGAATTACACCTTGATATTATTGTTGATCGTTTAAGAAGAGAACATAATGTTAAAGCTAAAGTTGGAGCTCCTCAAGTTTCATATCGTGAAACAATTACTAAAACCGCTGAAGTTGAAGGTAAACACGTTAAACAATCAGGTGGTAAAGGTCAATATGGTCATGTTTGAATTAAATTTGAACCTAATCACGATAAAGGTTTTGAATTTGTAGACAAAATTGTTGGTGGAAAAATTCCAAAAGAATATATTAAACCAATACAAAAAGGTCTTGAAGAAAAAATGGCAGCCGGTATTTTAGCTGGATATCCAATGATTGATATTAAAGCTACTTTATACGATGGTTCATATCATGATGTCGATTCATCTGAATTAGCTTATAAAATAGCTGCTTCTAAAGCATTAACTAAAGCTAAAGATCAATTAGGAACAGTTTTATTAGAACCAATTATGGATGTAGCAGTAGTTATACCAGAAGATTATTTTGGTGATGTAATGGGTGATTTAACTCGTCGTAGAGGTCAATTACAAGAAAATGAAACCAGAAATGATGGTGCAAGTATTATTCGTGCATTAGTTCCATTAAGTGAAATGTTTGGTTATTCAACAGATTTACGTAGTATGACCTCGGGTAGAGGAACTTATCAAATGCAATTCCATCATTATGAAAAATGTCCTAAAAATATTGCTGATGAAATTATTAAACGTCGTAATATTCAAACTAAAGATGAAGATTAATATAAAAAAACAATCAATTACGATTGTTTTTTTATATTAAAGAAACTCTAGATGATGAATTATAAACACTAATAAATTTATTACCGTTAATATTTTCTTTAACTAAAACAAAAATAGGTAAAACATGCATTTGATTATTATCGTGAGTAGAATAATTTCAAATTAATTTATCATTTACAAACATTTTTAGAATGAATTTTCCATAATAAGTAGCTAAAAAAGGATATTTTCCTCTTCAATTAAATTGTTTGGCTGTGGATAAAAAATCGCCATTATTGTTTCTTATAACTTGTGGTAATGTGTTTGCAGGAAAATTATCATTTCATGTAAGAGTGTTGTCTAATTCAAAAATAAATTTAATTTTATCATTAACTTTGAAATCATAATGTTTAGCTAGATTACTTTCTAAAATTGTTTCAAAAAAATTACCACCAATAGTTTTAAAATTAGTTGTTGAACTGTCTTTAGTAGCAATAAGATGATGTTCATAAATAAAACTACCATTTTCAGTAATATTTTTAGTAAAAATACTTTTTTCTTTTTCTCAATTAAAATTACTATTATTTAAATTAGTATCAATAAACACTTTCAATAGCATTAAATTTAAAGCATCTTGATATTTAAAATTATTTTGATCTGAAATTTTAGTATTTCAAATCATATTACTTTGTTGTTTAATTAAGTTATTTAAATAATTCACATTAGTTTGATTAGCACCATCCAATATTTTTTCTTTTAAAATAATACTATGCCCTTTGGGAAATAATCAATAATCATCAATTGAATTTTTAATAATACTCTTTACGTTAGGTGTTAAATCAAAATCATTTCCTCTTTGAATTCACGTTCATTTATTAGTACCATTTGCATTTATTGCATTTATAGCTATTCTTTGTTTTTTATAATTAATTCTTAATCTAATAACATATTGCTGATTATCCTGTTTATTAAAGGGAATCAATAATTGATTATTAGTAAAATCAAATTGATTTTTATCTAATTGAGTAAAATTATTTCCTGCACGATCAAAGCTATATAAAATTTCTAAATCTCCTGTTTCTATTAATAATTTTAAATCTTGTATGTTAAATAATTTTTCTTTTTCATTTATATTTATATTTAAATTAATTTCTTGAGCTTGGCCAATTTGATAAACATCATCTATTAAAGGATAATTTAATTTTAAATTAATAGACATTAAAGATTTTCTTTTTGAAGTATCTAAAAATTCTTGTGCTATTTTTATAAAATTTTGTGTTCTACTTATTTTATTATTGATTTTTTGTTTTAAATTAAATATGTTATCAATATTTAATAAATAAAATTTAATAAAGGAATTTTTATTACTTAAATTTTCTTTTTCACCTATGAAATAGTTATATTCTTCTTTAATATCTTCAATATAATATTTATTTGTTTCTAAATTATTTAATTCTAATTTTAAATTAATTAATTCTTGATTAAGATTTTGATTTGCTAAATTAAAAGATTTATCAATAATTTGTAAAATATTTTCTTTTATTTCTTTTAGTTTTTGAATAGATTTTTCCACAAAAAAATCAAATTCACTAATATCAAAAGAATTAATTTCTTCTATATTTAAGATATTGTTATTATTTTTTATTATTTCAATGATTTCTTTTTGATTTGTTAATTGTTTAATTAATTCATTTTTATCTTCTATTTTTTCAATTATTATTAATATTTCATTATCACCAAATACAAAATTTTTTCTTAAGTGAAATTGATAATGGCTTGTATTAATTATTTTATTTAATTCTGCTATTAAATTATCTTTGTTAAATTGATAATTTACATAAATATTTTTATTATTAAATTCCTCTAAATTTGAATTAATTTTTACTAAATATTCTTTTGGGAAAATAGCTATATCATGATTATTTTTAGAAAGATCTAAATTAATATTATTAACAATTTCTTTCTTTTGATTGACAAGTAAAAAATTATTTTTAATTTCATTATTATTTGATTTTTTCAAATTAAAATCAAAATTAGTTTTGCTTATTTCAATTGGTATTTGCTCTTTATAAAATAATGAGTTATCGAATTTATTTATATAATTTAATGTTAGAAATTTATTATTTTGCTTTTTTTCTTGATTAAGTTTAATTTTTAAAACATTATTAAAAATATTTTCTTCAATAATTTCGAATGTATCATTATTATCCAATAAATTTTTAATTTTATTTTCAATAGTGATTTTATTATCATAAATATTTCTAAGAATAGATAAATTATTATATTTTTTATTATCATTAATAATTTCTATTTTAGTTTCAAAATTATTTGGAATAATTTTTATTTCTATTGTTTTATTTAAATCTACTATTAACTCATCCAAAATTTGGTTATTATTAATTATTTTAAAGTCGAATAAGTTAAAATCTTTCAATTTAATATTAAATTTTGGATAATTATTAAGAGAATTTATATCAATTTCTTTTTCATAAATAATTTTTAAATTATCCTGCATAATGTTAATAAAATTAAAAGTAAATTTCATAATATTAGGTTGATAATCAGTATTTTCTTTCTTTGTATCTAATGTTTTATTATTAGTTTTTATTTTTGCATAATATACTAAAGGAACGCTAATAATAGGAATAATCACGATTGTAGTTAGCATAAGTGATGTTAATATAATTTTTTTCTTTTTATTCATATAATACCTTCATCTATATTAAATTTTACCTGTTTTAAAAATAAAATAAAAAGTAGTTAAAAACTACTTTTAGGACAAAATTTGAAATGGTACGTCCAAGAGGATTCGAACCTCTGACCCAATGGTTAAAAGCCATTTGCTCTACCTGCTGAGCTATGGACGCTTTTTTGGTTCAATGAACCAAATGGTACCCAGAACTGGACTTGAACCAGCACGGACTAACGTCCGAGGGATTTTAAGTCCCTTGCGTCTACCTATTCCGCCACCTGGGCATAAATTTATAATAAATACATTAACATTATAGAATAAAAAGTTTTTTAAACAAACATTTTTTTATATTTTTTTCCTAGTTAAATTAAATATTTAATTTACTTTTAAAATATAATTAAAAAAGTTAAAAAGGAGCGAAAATGATTAAATTAGGTTCACATGTTGCATTTGCTAAAAAGTCAGAATATTTAATTGGTGCTTGTCAAACTAGTTTAAATAATGGTGCAAATTGTATGATGATTTATTTAGGGGCGCCTCAAAATACTAAAAGAGTTGATATTCAACAATATGGAAGAGATGAATATTTTAAAAAATATAAAAATTTGATTAAAGCTGAAGATATAGTAGTTCATGCTCCTTATATTGTCAATCCAGCAAATCCAAATAAACAAAAATTTGCAATTGAATTTTTAGTACAAGAAATCAAAAGAATGAATTATATAGGAGCTAAATATTTAGTATTACATCCTGGCTCATATACTACTTTCAAACCCCAAGAAGCGTTAGATTGTTTAATTCATGTTTTAAAAGTTGTTATAGCTAGAACTGAAAATGTGATTATTTGTATAGAAACAATGGCGGGGAAAGGAAGCGAAATAGGTATTAATTTAGAACAATTAAGTTATTTAATTAAAAGTTTAAATAGTACAAGAGTAAAAATGTGTTTAGACACTTGTCACATTTGAGACGCTGGTTATGATTTAAAAAATTATGAAACTTTTAAAAAAGAATTAATTAATTTTGATTTGTTAAAAGAAATAAAAGTTATTCATTTAAATGATTCTAAAAATGAATTAGCTTCTCATAAAGATCGTCATGCAAATATAGATTTAGGTCATATTGGACTAAAAACATTAGCTAAATTTGTTCATGATAAAGATTTTGATAATGTTCCAATTATTTTAGAAACACCTATTCCTGAAAGTGGTTCTATTTATAAAGAAGAAATTACAATGTTACTTAACTATAAAGAAAAAGGAGAATTATAATGCTAAATAATATTTATTTAACAAAACAAAAAGAAAACACTATTTTATTAAAGGCTCAATACGAAAATGATTCTATAAATAATAGTCTAATTAACTTAAAAAATGGTTCAATAACTGAATTTTTAGATCAAAATTTAGCTTATATTTACATTTCAAAAGATAATCAAGATCTTGATAGTTTAAATGAATTAATAAAAACAACTTTAAATGCAGCTAAAAGAGAATATCAATTTGATTTATATTCCTTTTTAAATCAAAATATTACTATTGAACAATTATTGAAAATTTTCACAAAAGAAATTATTTTTTATAGCGCTCAATTATTTAATAAGAAGAAAAATAATACTCCCAAAAAAGAATTTTCAATTTTAATGCAAGATGATAATTACTTAAATTTATTCAATAAATTTGCTTTAGTAGCCAATAATCGTAATTTAATTCGCAATTTGCAAATTATGCCTGAAAACTATTGTAATTCCGAACAATTAGCTAATTTTATTGTTGAGGATTTTAGTGGAATAAATAATTTAAAAATAAATGTTTTAGGTAAAAAAGAATTAGAAACTTTAAATATGAATTTAATTCTTTCGGTTAATAAAGGTTCTACACATGAACCAAGAGTAGTTATAATTGAATATACAGGAGATAAAGATTCAAAAGAAAAAACAGTTTTAGTAGGTAAAGGAATTACTTTCGATACAGGAGGAGTTAATACTAAAGGATATCATATGGAAGGAATGAAATATGATATGAGTGGTTCGGTAATTGTTGCATATGTTGTAAAAACTTTAGCACAATTAAAAGTTAAAAAAAATGTTAGCGCAATAATGATGATTACTGATAATCGTTTAGCTTTAGATGCTTCTTTACCTGAAAATATTTATCAATCAATGGCACAAATAAGCGTTGAAGTTAGTGATACTGACGCAGAAGGAAGATTAGTTTTAGCTGATGGTCTTTACTATGGAGCCGAAAAATTAAATGCTACAACTTTAATTGATGTAGCTACTTTAACAGGAACTATGACTGTAGCTTTAGGAAATGTTTATAGTGGTATTTATGCTACTGAAGATAATTTGTGAGAAAAAATGAAGCAAGCTGCAGAAAATAATTTAGAAAAAATTTGAAGAATGCCATTTCATGAAGATTTTCATGAAGGAAATAAATCTTCTTTAGTAGCTGATTTAATTAATTATTCAAATACAGTTAAATCTGATGCCAATGCAGCTGCAATGTTTTTGAAAGAGTTTACTAAAGATATTCCATTTATTCATTGTGATATAGCCGGAACAGCAGATATAAACGGTAAACCACAAGGAGTTTTAATTGATACATTAGTAGATTTTCTAATTAATAATTAAATCAAAAGGATAAATAAATGAATAAAGAAATTTTTAAAACAAAATTATTAGAATATATGAAGTTGGAAGCTCCTTCTCGTTTTGAAAAACCCGTTGCACAAAAATTGCTTCAAAATTTACACAATACTAATTTTGAAATTAGTTATGATAACTTTGGTTCATTGATTTTACATAAAAAATCTCATTCAATTAATGCTCCTAAAATTATGATTGCTGCTCATATGGACGAAGTAGGTTATTTAGTTAGAGATATTACTTCCACAGGACATATTTTAGTTGAACCTATAGGAGGAATTTGACCTACTGTTGTAATAGGTACTAAAGCAATTTTAATTAATTCATTAAATGAACGCTTTGAAGGTGTTTTTGGACATACTTCAATTCATATATTAGAACCAGAAAAACGCACTAAGGCAATCAATAATAAAGAATTATATGTTGATTTTGGTTTTCTTAGTAAAGAGAATGCTTTAGAAAATAAAGTAGAAATTGGTAATGTGATATATTTAACAGCTCCAACAATTAATTTTCATAATCAAAATTTAATTGCAGGTAAAGCAATGGATAATAGAGCTGGAGTATGTGTTTTAGAATACATTGCTCATAAAGTAAATCAATTAAACTTAGATGTAGATTTATTTTTAGTAGCAACTGTTCAAGAAGAAGTTGGCACTAGAGGAGCTAAAACTAGTGTTCAACTAATTAATCCTGATATTGCTATAGCTTTAGATACTACTTCTTCTCATGACACTCCCGACGTTATAGCAGGAACAACTAAATTAGGATTAGGTGCTGCGTTGAGAATAATGGATGGAGCAATGATGGCTGATCCTAAATTAACTAATTATTTGTGCCATATTGGTGAAAAATTTAATATTAAACATTACAAGTTTATTTCAATGGGTGGTGGCACTGACGCTTCAGCCTTACAATATAGTAAAGGTGGAGCAGCGACTATTACAATTTCTTTACCCCAACGTTATTTACATTCGCCTATAGGTGTGTGTGATATTAATGATTTAATAGCTGCTGGTGATTTGTTAACTGAATTTATAAAAAATATGAATTTAGAAATTTATGATAGAATAATAAAATATAAATAATTTAGTATAAATAAGGAGCATTTGATGAATAATGGTATTTCTTTAGGTGGATGAATAGGAATAGTTATTGCAGCTGCTATAGTTTTCGCTATAGCCGGTGCTATGGTAGCATTTGTAGTAGCCAAGAAAAAATTTGAAAAACAAATTAAAGAAAATCCTCCTATTACAGAAAAAATGATACGTGCTATGTTTTTACAAATGGGTAGAAAAGCTTCTGAAAAACAAATTAAAGATGTTATGCGTTCAATGACTAATGCTAAATATGATAAAAATTAAGAAAGGTTAACTTTCTTTTTTTATTTGTGATTTAATATATAATTTTAAATAACAATATTAGAGATATTTAACTTATTATAAAGTGGTTTACTCCTTAAAATTTAAGGAGGTTTATGATTAAACAATTAAAAAATTATGCCTTATTTCTTATTATTAATTTAATAGCTAAAAAGATTCTTTGAATAACATTTATTGTTTTTTTGGTTATTAATTTTACATTAAGTTTAACTTTATCATTAGTAAATCAAAATTACTGAGATACTAATTTAGTTATTTTCGTTAATTCATTTATACAAATAATTTTTACTATTTTTTATAGTGGTATTTTATATATCAATATTTTTAAGGAATTAGAAGAAGAAGGAATGGAAATTCTTTCTTTAAGTAAACCACTCAAGAGAAAAAATATTTATTTAGCTAAAACTTTAATTGCAATATTTATTGCACTTATTTACAGTTTAATAATAATGTTATTAAACTTAATTTTAACTTTAATAAACTTAGAAATAATATTTTTATATTTAATTATTAGTTTTTTTGCTATATTTTTTGTTTTTATAATTTTTGGTACTTTTACATCATTATTAGCTTATAAATTAAATGCTAAAATTGCCTTAACTATACCTTTTGTTATTGCTATGCCTTTAATTGTTGGAGGAATTTTATTAAATAATCAATCCACTTCTAAAGCTAATAATTTAGCTTATTATCTTAACTTAGAATATAAAGATAATTTAGCAGGGAATATAGCTAATTTAGAAACATTTTATCTTAATAATAAAAAAGATAATTTTTATATTCTGCCTAACGGTTTTGAAAAAAATAATTTTACTGATAAACAAAAATTATTTTTAGAACGAACTAATAATTTAGCCAATTTTTCTAACTTACCATTAAGTATTTATTCTTGATTAGCATTACCTTATCAAATGATGGATATTTTTAATTTAAATAATAAAAACTTATTTACTAATAATATTAGCAATAATTTAAAGCAATATTTATATTATACTCAATTAGATTCGTATTTATATAATTATGATTTACAAGAAGCAAATTTAAAAAAATTTAAAATTTGAGAAAATGAAAATCAATATCAAAAATATATTGTTCCGGCATTATTAAAAAATGATTCAATTTTTGAAAATATTATCAATACTGATATTATTTATGCTCGGGAAAACGCCGAATCCTTTACTATTAGTTTTCCAGAAGATGAATATGTTTTTTCAGCAAGTGATAATTTAGTTGGAAATATTAAATGAAAATATATTAAAGAAATATTAGAAGATTCAAATTTTGCAACTTTTATAAATGATTGATTAGAAGAACAAAATAATAAATTAAATCTAAATTTAGAAAAGAGTCTTAATAAAAAACAATTATTAACTAATTGAAGTTTGTTAATAAATGATGAAAATAATTTTTTAAATCGTTATCAAAATAATCAAGTTACTATTTTTAATACTAATAGTATTAGTAATAAAATAATTAAAACACAAATAGAGAAAAAAATTTATCTTACTGTAGCAATGCTTTATTACATTTATTTTGCACGAAATAATGAAGCTTTATTAGAAATTATTTTAAGTAATGATAATGTTAATTTAGAATCTACTCCAAGTGTTTTTAAAGTAAAAATAAATAATTTTAATTACTATATAGGTGGTTTTGCTTCATATAGTGCTATGCAAGAAGTTAGAGAAAAAAATAATGAGAAAAAAATTATTATTCGTTATTCATTAAATAAAAATGATAATTATCTTTTTCAACCGCTTGATCAAATTTACGAATTAAAAAGATCTACACAAGTAATCAATAAAATGGGTTATGTTGCAATTTGAGTGATTTTATCAATAAGTTTAACTTTAATTAACACTTACTTATATACTAAAAAGGATTATAAATAATGGATAATATCTTAGAAGTAAAGAATTTTAAAAAGATATATGTGTCTAATAAACATTCAAGTGGTGTTTTTGGAGTTGATTTTGAAGTTAAAAAAGGTCAATTTCATGCTTTTATAGGAGAAAACGGTGCAGGAAAAACTACAACAATTAAAAGTATTGTAGGTGCTTATAATAATTTTGAAGGAAAAATTCTTATTAATAATTTAGATAATAATAATGAAAAAAGCAAAAAATTTCTTGGTTATGTTCCAGAAAATGCTGTTTTTCCTAAAGAATTAACAACCTTTAAATATTTATTATCATTAGCTAAATTAAATAATTTAACAAATAAAGAAGCAACAATAAAAATTGAAAGCTTGTTAAAAGAATTTGAAATAAGTGATTTAAAAAATGTCAAACCTTTTAATATGTCTTCTGGACAAAAAAAGAAAATTTTATTAATTCAAGCTTTAATGTTTGATCCTCAATTATTAATTTTAGATGAACCAGCAGCTAATTTAGATCCTACGGCCAGATTTAATTTATTTAGAATATTGAAAAAATTAAATGATAAGGGTACGACAATTTTTATTTCTTCACATGTTTTAAGTGAAATTGATAAATTTGTAGATTCTTTAACTTTAATACATTTAGGCAAAGTTTTATACAACGGGAATAAAACTAAATCTTTAGAAGAAATTTTTTATGAAAAAATTATCAAAAATAATTAAATGTTTTTTAACATTAAATCTTTTGCCAACTTTTTTATTAACTTCAGTTGCTTGTTTTAATATTAATAAGGAAAAAAATATTCTTAGAAACAACTGAGATTTTACACCCAAATTTATTGATACTGTTGATAATAATCTTTTAGATTTAACCAAAAAATTTATTCCAAATCAAAGTGAGTTTAATGATTTTATTGATGTTCAGAGTCAAATAGATAATAATCTAATTAATGAATTAAATTTTTCTTTAATTTTTGCACCTTTACAAGATGTTAAAGTTTTATCGAATTCAGGAAATCAAAATAAAAAAACTAATCAATCAATTTCTAATTTAAAACAATTTTTAAAAAATAATTGATTTTGATATTTAAATAATTTAGAAAAATTAATTTTTGCTTTTAATCCATATGGTAAAGATTATGATATATCTTTTAATAATAAAGTGGATAATTTTAATGAATTATTAAAACAAAAAATTAATGATAATACTTTGTTATTTAAATTTAACAATAAAACAATTGACAAAATTATTACTAAAACTTTTAATTTAAATGAACATGATAAATTATTGAATAAAAAATTGTTTTTTATAGTTCTAGAACAAAATAAAATAATGTTACTTTTAAGTTATGAAGAAAATCAAAAGAAAAATATAATTATACTTCCTGATTTATTTGTAATAAGTGATATTAATTATTTAGATACTTTTATTGAAAATTTTTTATTAATTTTTCAAGAAGAATGAACAAAAAATTTAGAGAAAAATATTAATTATTTAAAATCTATTGATGATGATTTTGATGTTAATAATTATTTAGCAATAAATAATGATAGTAAACTTTTTTCATTTTATGATAGTGATAATTATGCTGAAATTTTTAGTAATTTAGTTTTAAATTTTCAAACTAAAAATATAACAATTGAAAAATATATATGGAGTTATATAGATGATCAAAAAAATTACTAGTATTTTGTTTTTAATGTTTTCACCATTAGTTTCTCTTTCTTGTGTTAATTATCAAGAAGCTCAAACTTTTGAAAATTTAATCGATCATAATTTAGATCATTTAAATAATATAAGTTCTAATGAAGAAATTCAAACTCAAAACATTTTAACGCAATTATTAAAAATTGTTTATAAAAATAATGAAACTGTCAAAGTAGAATTTTTAAATAAACAAAATAATACTAAGAAAATAGAAAAAGAATTTGAAAATTTAGCACAAAATACTCAAAATTTGGTCGTAGAAATTGAACAAATAAATAAAAAAATTTCAGAGTTAAATGAAATGCAAGCTAGAATAGATTTTTTACCTTCATTTTTTTCACAAACTCAAAAAGATCAAGTCAAAAATGATTTATTAGAACAAAATAACAAACTAAATGAATTAAACAAACAATGAGATACTTATAAAGAAAAAGTTGGCTTTTTAATTAGTAAAAATTGATATTGATATTTTCAAAATTTAAATAAATTTAACTTTGTTTTTTATAAATATATTGCTCAAGAACTTATTGACGCAGTTAAACTAAATGATAATCAAATTGAAAATGATTTTGCTCATTTAATTACAAATGAATATATTGATAAAATTAATAATTTATCAGCTTCAAAAACGTTTAAAGTTGCTAATAATTATTTACAAAATTTAATTCTTGGTGAAGAATCATATGAATTAAATAATACAAATGTTTATTATTTAACGTCTAATAAAACTGTTTATCGTTTAGTAGTTAATAATTTTAATAGTGATAATAGCACTTTAGTAATAGAACCGTATATTTGATATTTTGAAAATTTGAGAAAACCTCAAATTTCGACTGCTTTAGTTGCATCTGTGTATCATTACACTAAAGTGCATAAATATGTTAGTGGTTATAATCAATTTATTAATGATTTAGTTGATAAACAACGTTATGGAGAACCTGCCTATGTTTTGCCTATTATTAGGGAGCAAAATGAATAAATTAAAGACTTTGTGATCTATTTTATCATCTGTATTAATTTTTACTACTACTATAGGATGTACTAACCATTTAAAAAAAACTCAAGTACAAGCAGATACAACACTTGTTCTTAAAGAAAATGAATTTGATTTATTTTTAAAAAATCAGCATATTCAAGCTTTATTAAATCTAATTTATAAAAATGATAATTTAACTAAAGAAAAATATATTCAATCTCAAAAGAAATTAGATATAAATTATTTACTTAAATTAAAAACTGCATTAAGATATGCTAATAATTTAACTTATTCATTAAATTTTAATCGTAATAGTTTTTTTGGTGTTAATAAAGCTAGCATTTTGGAAACAAATGAAAAATTAATTAAAGAATTTACCCGTACAAATTGATTATTTTATTTATTTAATTTTTCTAAATTAGTTTTTGTTCAAGATCAAGATAATCGAGGTGATGATGCTAATAGTGCTCTTTTAACCGAAAGAGATAGTGAAAATCTATTACTTTATCAAACTTTTTATCAAGCACAAAATAATCAAATTAATGATTATGTAATTCAAGAATATGCTAATGATGATTTTGCTCAAGAATTAAGAGTTTTTCTTTTAACTCAAGAAGGTTTTATTATTCGTATTAATATTGAATTATACAAAGAAGAAAATTTATCACCTTCAGTAGAAATTTATGGATATATTAATACTTATCCTAAATTATTAAATAGTAATAATAAAAATAACTTTTTTAGTTTATTTAAATATATTAGTGACACAAAAGGTTTTGCAGATGAAAATTTAAATTATAGTGAGAGTCAAAGAGTATTATTTAATGATCATTATGGTGGTATAGAATTAATTTATACTCTCGTTGATATAAAATAAAAGCACATTAGTGCTTTTTTAAGTATAATATCAAAAATTGAAAAGGAGGTTTGGATGATAAATTTAATTAAAATGTTGCCAACTAAGTTAAAAAATTTATTTTTATTAGGTGCATTTATAGTTTTAATCAATGTATTTTTAACTTTGTTTTTTCCTAATTTAATATCGCAATTTATTAAGTTAATTTTTAGTCAAAATCAAAATGAATTAATTTCAATTGAAATTTTTAAAGGTTTGTGATCATTTGCTCCTGCTGAACATAATGTAGTATTTAAATGGTTATTAATTGCCGTTATTTGTTTAATTGTTATTAATATTACTTTAACTTTTTTTGCAGTTTTAATTATTATTTATGCTTCAGAAAATACCTCAAAATATTTAAGAATAAAATTATTTGAAAAAATTCAAACTTTATCTTTAAAAAATATTGCAGATTTAAAAAGTGAAACTATAATAACATGTGTTTCTAATGACATTGCTATTTTTTGAGAATTTTTAGTAAATGGAGCTACCACTTTAATAAGAGGAATCTTTTTAGCGCTTGGCAGTACAATTTTAGCTTTTTTAGTTGATCCTAATATGGCTTGAGGAATTATGGGAATTATTCCTGCTTTGTGCATTTTAATTGGTGTAATTGCTTATTTAGCTATACCTTTGTTTAAAAAAACTCAATTAAGCATAGAAAGTTTAACTAAGGACATAAATGAAAATGTTAATGGAATTAGAGTTATTAAAACTTATAATTTAGAAACCAAACGCATTGATCAATTTAGCTTAAAAAATCTTAATTGATATAAAATTTCTTTTAAAAGTGAGATTATTTTTTCCACAGCTCAACCTGTTTTTTTTATGTTAATTAATTCTTTAATTGTTTCTTTATATGCTATTGCTTATAATTCTATTAATAATAATCCCTTAGATAGTACTACATTAGTTAATTTAAACGTCATGATTGATTATTTATACAATATTAGTTTTGGTATTATGATGATGGTAGGTTTTTTATTTTCATTTTTTAGAGCGAAAGTATCTGCATCAAGAATTAATAATATTTTTAATACTAAAGTTGATAATTTATTAAGAAAAGAAGGATTAATTTTAGACAGTAACTATGATATTGAAGTTAAAAATTTAAACTTTAAATATTATGAAAGTGCAGAAAAAAATGCTTTAAATGATATTAATTTTAAATTAAATTATAAACAAACATTAGGCATAATTGGTCCTACAGGTGCAGGTAAAAGTACTTTGGTTAATTTATTAGTAAATAATTATGTTTATAATGATGGTTCAATTTTAATAGGTAATAAAGAATTAATGCAATTACAAACAAAAAATATACATGATAATGTTGGAATAGTTTATCAAGAAGCATTAATGTATACAGGTACTATTAAATCCAATTTACTTTGAGCAAAAGCTAATGCAAGTGAAAAAGAGATGCAAAAAGCGTTAATCAATGCTGATGCGTGAGAATTTGTTGACAAATTTGATGAAAAATTAGATCATCCAGTTATACAAGGTGGCAAAAATTTATCAGGAGGTCAAAAACAACGTTTATCCATTGCTAGAGCATTATTGAGAGAACCGAAAATTTTAATTTTAGATGATTCTACTTCAGCATTAGATAATATAACTACTAAAAAAGTTATTAACAATATTAAAAATAATTACAATTGTACTACTATATTAGTTTCTCAAAAAATTGCACCAATAAGAGATAGTGATTTAATTTTAGTTATGCAAGATGGAAATATTTTAGCTCAAGGAAAACATAATGATTTAATAGTGAAATGTGATTTATATAATTCCATTTATAAAAATCAATTAGATCAATAGAAAGGAATTTGTATGCAAAGAAAAACTAAAAAAAATGCAAATATTTCTTCGTTAACTATTCTTAAGCGTTTTTATGGTTTTTTAGATCCTGCTAGTAAAAAATTATTAATTATTGGAATTATTTTTGCTTTATTTTCAGCAATATCTACCATTAGCGCTACATTATTAACTGGTCAAATTGTTACTTTAGTTTTTGAACCTGTAATCTTTGCACAAAAAGACTTAAATTTAAAATTATTTATTATTTTATCTACTGCAATGTTATTATTAAATTTAGCTTATGCAATATTTGGATATTTACAAAATAGACTTTTTGTTAAAATAGCTTATTTAAGCGCTAAAAAAATGCGTCAAATAGCAATGAATAAATTACTTTATATGCCTATTGCTTTTTATGATAAAGAACAAACGGGCGATTTAATATCTACTTTAGTTAATGATATTAGTAATAGTGCAAATGCTATAACAAGGTTTTTAACACAAGTATTTACTAATGTTTTTTCTATTATTTTCACTTTTATTGCAATGTGTTTTATTAGTAGCACTTTAACTATAATAATTTTAATTCTGGCAGTTTTGTTAATGTCAATAAGTGTTTTTATGACTAAAAAAGCTCGTCCAGCCTTAATAGGTACACAAAATGCTTTTGGAGATTTAAATGCTTATTTAGAAGAGATGTTAAATAATGCAAAAATTACTCAAACTTTTGATGCTCAAGAGCCAGCACAAATTAAATTTAATAATATTACAGATAAAATTTACAAAAATGCTTTTGTTGGTGATTTTTTTCAAAGAATTTTTGATCCTTGATTTATTTTTGCTTCTAATTTTATTGTTATCTCTGCTATTTTATTAGCTTTAATTTTTAAAAATAATAATATTTCAGTTTATGGTATAAGTTATTCAACGCCAGATTCGGGCTTTGTTATAGCTTTAATTAGTTTAATTTACGGATTAATGGGAACTATTCAAGTTTTAATTACAATGGTTTTAAGTATGCAATTAGGATTTGCATCTTCAACTAGAGTATTTCGCTTAGTTGATTTAATTATTCCTCAAGAAGAAACAAATACAATTAAATTAGATAATCCGCAAGGTTTAATTAATTTTAATAATGTAAGTTTTAAATATAATAAAAACTCATCCAAATATCAACTAGAAAACGCCTCTTTTTATGCTAAAAGCGGACAAACAATAGCAATTGTCGGACCTACAGGAGCTGGTAAAACTACAATTATTAATTTATTAAGTCGTTTTTATGAATATGATCAAGGCTCAATTACAATAGATAATATCGAATTAAAAAAAATCAATAAACACGATTTAAGAGATATTATGGCGGTAGTTTTGCAAGATTCTTTTATGTTTAATGACACTATTTTAAATAATTTAAAAATTGCTAAACCAAATGCTACTAAAGAAGAATTTGAAGAAGTAATTAAATTGGTTGCAGCTGATAGTTTTATCGCAAGATTGAAAAATGGTTATGATACTATTTTAGAAAATAATGGTAATAATTTATCTCAAGGAGAAAAACAATTATTAGCTATTGCTAGAGCAATTCTAGGTAATAAAAAAATTCTTATTTTAGATGAAGCAACTAGCAATGTTGATTCTAATACTGAAAAAATTATTCAAAACGCTCTACAAAATTCTATTATGAAAAACAAAACTTCAATAGTTATAGCTCATCGTTTAAGTACTATTAGAAATGCAAATTTAATTTTAGTAGTAAATGCTGGAAAAATTATTGAAAAAGGTACACACGAAGAATTAATGGAATCAAAAGGCTATTATTGAAATTTATACACTTCTCAATTTAATTAAAAAATAATAAAAAATATGAAAAAATATTTTTTTCATATTTTTTATTATTTCAAACTAAATATATTTATTAAATAGAATTAAATATAAAAATATTCTTGTGAGTTACTGATGAAAAATAAAAACAAATAGAAATAATTAATAATTTTATATGTATTAAAAATAGCAATGTTAAAAATATCGTTATATTAATTATTGCTTATATTTTGCTATTTTAGTTTTTGGTTCTATTTTATTAAAGTCACGTAATACGTTCTTCATTCAATTGAAAATAAAACATAAATGAAACATGAATTGAATTATTTCTTATGTTTTTTATTTTTTTCATTAATGAGTATTATTTCTAAAACACTTTTTATTATCAACGACAATGAAAAAGATGAATTCAAAAAAATAATATATATAAAATGTAATAAGTAATAAACGTGCTAATTAAGTTTTTTAAATACAAAAAAAGAATATTTTATAACTTAAAGTACAACATTCTTTTTTATTTTTTGTAAATATAATTTTAAAAATTTTAATCTTATATAAAATATTAGTTTATTATTTTTGCAAATCTATGTAATATTTTTTAATTTTATTAAATGTCTTGCTTCTTAAACCAAAACTATAAGCTATTTGATAATACGTGTTTTTTTTAATTGGATTATTTTCATTATTTGCAACTAATATATATATACGCGAAATAAAACCTAAAACACTAAAAAATAAAATAATTAAATTAATAAAGAATAAAACAATAATTAACGGTAATAAATTTATTGGACTATTATTTAGTATTTGAATTAATATATATCATATTTTTGCAAAAATATCATATATAGATATTAAAGCAGCAATTAAAGATATTACCAGAATAATTATTGTCTTTTGATAACTATTAATTTTTTTTAAAAAAGTGTTAACTTTTTCAATCACATTAGTATCTAATTTTTTTTCAGTATTATGCATTTTCTCCTTTTGTTTTTCTTTTTAAAAGAAATGAATTTATATAAAGAAGCACTAAATATATTTTTTTAATTTTAAGATCATTATAATTAGATTTATACAAGTTTATTATTTTCTCTATTGTTTTATCTATTTCATTTTCATATTTTAATAGTATTTTTGTTTTATTAGATCTTTTTGAAAACTCAAAATATTGACTGTCTCATTTATATTTTTCCATATTTTCAACTTTTGAAAATTCTTCTATCATTCTACTTTTATTATCTAAAGTATTTTTAATTGCATTTTCTAATTGAAAATATTTATCATTTAATATGATTTCTAAAAATAATGTTATTAAGAAATTATCTATTTTATATACTTTTAATAATGAGCATAATTTATTTAATAACATTTTTTTATTATTTTGATTTATAACAAGTCCTTTATTATGACTGTTATTAAAGAAATATCAAATTGAACAATTGTTAATTAAAACTAATTTAGATATTTTATTAATTTCAAATATAAATTTAATTAATTTATTTTTACTTAAATTGATAATCATGAAATTAATATCGTAAATTATATTTTTTAATTTTAAAATATCTGCTTCATTTTTTTGTAGATAAAAAATTAACTGTAATATTTTTGAGATTAAAAATCAATTTCATTTATAGTGATTTAAATGTTTTTTCTTAACAATATATTTATCCAGAATGAATTTGCTAAACATTATTTCAACATCTATATTTAAATCTTTTATTTTGCCTTTTGCAAAAGTATCATTAATAAAAATTCATTCTAAATTTTCATTACTTTTTAAAATATTGAAATTTATTTTATTTTCTTTTGAATTAGTTAAATCAATATCTTTAACTAGACGATAATTTCAATTAAAAAACAAGTTTATACAAGTGCTTCCTTGTATTACAAAATTATTTGAAAAATATGTTTTAAGAATTTTTAATTGTTTTTTAAAATTGAAATTTCCTCAGACTTTTTTATTGCTGATTTATAACCAAAATATCTTAACTCAGTTAAATATGCTTTTTTATAAAGTTGATGTCTTTTTAGTTCATCTACTTCTTTATTTGCTAATATAAAAAATGTTTTGGATATTATTCCCAATGTTGAAAGCGTAATAATAGGTATACAAATAGATAAACTTATTACCAATGCTAAAATTTTATCTTCTCAATCATTTTTTAAAGATTTTATTGATATACCTATAATAACAAAAATAAATCAATTAAGAAAAAAGAATAAAACAATGCAACAAATTACAAGTAATAAAACATTTCTTGTATTATTATTTTTAAAACCCATTAAAGAATTTATTAATGAGATTTTTTCTTTATTATTTTCCATTTTAATACCCACCTGAAAATATTGACTCATACATTTGAGCTTGCTGTTTTTCTTTTTCTTGTAAATATTTTCTTTCGGCATTTTTGTATGCTTCGTTAGCATAGTATTTCATATCCCTTAGAGTTACTCTTAAAATATTATTAGTTATATTAAAATATTTTTTATACCAAGGAAGTTTTTCTATGTCATCAAACATATCAGAAATTAGAGTAATAATGACATTTATATTTTCTTTTGATTTTAAATATTCTTTTAAAGCGGTTGTTTTTACGTTAAGTGATGTTAATTCATTATTATCTCTTCCAAAAAATGAGTTTATTTCTTTCATTAAAGTTGGTATATATAATGCTATTTCAATTACTTTTATTGCTGAATCAATTCTTGGCTCTCCTGTTTGTATTTGACCTATTGTGTCAGAATAAGCAGAAGCAATAACACTACTAAATCCCTCTATAGCATCTATTATTTTAGCAAATCCATCTGATATTTGCTTGATAACATTTTTGAATTGTACTATGCCATAAACAAAATATTTAAATCTTCATTCTAAACTTCATCATTCTGAAGATGTTATGTATTTGGTAACTTCTTTATGATATTTTATAGAGTCTTGTTTATAAAGAAATTGTAAAAGTTCATTTTTTGAAACCTTTATTGATGCATTACCATTTTTACTAACTAAATTTACAAATTCCCCATGAACTTCATATAACAATTGATCCTTTAATTTATCTTGTGGTGATTTTTCTACACGAGAAATATATTCACCACCTCCTCCGTTTGGATCGATAAAATTAATATCATACATTAAAAACATATTTATTATCTCCTTTTTAACAAACTTTTTAAAAAAATAAATAATTAATATATAACTAAATTATAATCTTTTTTACTAAAACATTTGTAAATACAAAAACAAGTATGAAAAATATTAAATATTTTCATCAATTTACGTTTAAAAAATATTTTTTAAAATAATAATTATTAAAAATTAGATTTTATATATAATTGGTTTGTTAAATTGAAAGGATACTATGCAAACATTGTTAAACAAAATTTATCGTAATATGTTTAATGCATCAATGGATGCTAGTATTTTTTTATGCGATTTTATTAACCAAATTATTAACAAGAAGATTATTATGGTTAATAAAATCTTCTCATTTATTTCATTTAAATAATTATTTATATATAAACTTGAAATTAATTTATAAGAAATACTATATTTATAATACAAATTATTTTAGTAAGTATTAAGAATTAAAAACATAAAAGGTTAATAAAATCAATTTAACAATCTAACATACAGTTAGTTTAGTTTTATTTTAAATTTAAATAATTAAGACATTATTAATTTTCCCTCATTTTTTTACTAATAATGTGTTAATTATTTCTTATACGTATACATGTTTAGGAGAAAGATGAAAAGAAGAAAATTTTGGTTATTTTTAACTGGTTCCGCCCTGTCGCTTAGCCCTTTAACAGTTTTAGCAGCAGCTTGCGGAACTACAGATGATAAAAACGTAAGAGAGCAAAAAGATTTTGTAACAGAAAATAAAATGAGAGCAATTTCTTTTAATGCCACCAACACAATAAGTGAATTTTTATTTAGAAAAAGTTCAACATATGGTAGTTATAATAGAGAAGATGCTTATATTAGTACTCCATTATTAAGAAAACAATCATTAAATCAACCAACAATCATTTCAACTACTGGGTTTACAGACAACAAAACCGTTGTAAATAGATTTGTTGTTGAACCTACTTGAAATAAAATCAAATTAGAAGGTGCAAGAGCAATAGTAATTACTTTAAAAGATAATTCAATTAAAATTTATGACAATGATAATGCTGATGTAAAAAGTAAACCAACAAAAGAATTTAAAGATGAAGCAGGAGAAACTAAAAAAGCTTATTCACATATTGAAGAAGATTTAATATCAAACGATCCAAGATCAGTTAATAGTGAACAATTTAAAACAGATTTATTTAATGCTAAAAAAATACAATTTGTTATAAGAGAAAATGTTAAATATGTAAATTCTTCAGGTGAAGATACTGGTTTTACTTTGCAAGCTGAAGATTATTATAATTCATGACTTGCTACTAAATTATTAAATACTGCTTATAGACGTAATAATGGTGGTTCTGAAGAATTGGATGATTTATATAGAACAAAATTATATTCTAAAACTACTAATTATTTAACTCTCAATAGTGAATATTCTAATGAATATTTATATGCTTTTTATGGTATTGATTCAGGAAAATTTGATAAAAAAGACGAATTTTTAACTGTTCTTGATTCAAAAGTATTATCAGAATTAAAAGTAGATGAAAATACTAAAGCAGTTACAATTAATTCTGTTGAAAATTCTGAAAATGTTAATTTTAAAGATTGATTTGAATCGTCAGTTTTATCAGATACAACATTTTTACCATTACCAACACAATACGTTGAATCAATTAATCAAAAAGCTCAAGAAATTTTAACTAAATTTAAAGAAGAGAATGCTAATAAAGAATTAGAAAATAAAAATTTAGCTTTAGGTGAATTTGCTTTAAAAAATGGATTTAATTATATTTATAAATTTGATCAAAATTTAGCTGAAGCTGAAATTTTAGGTGAAATACTTTCAACTTTTGAAAATATTAATAAAGATTCTTTTGTTTATAAAACTGGTTTTTATTGATATGCAGTTTCAGGATATAACACACTTTATTCAGGATGATATTATCCTAATGTTTTCAATGGAACAAGAGTAGATTATAAATTGAATACTTTCCATTATGATCAAGAATGAGTAAACGCTCCAACAACTTTACAAATTTTAAGAGAAAATTATCAAGCTAATGGTCAAATTGATAGAAATGTTTATGCTACTAGAGTATTTCAACAATATGCCGCAGGAGAATTAACTTCTATTGCTTATTCACAATTAACTGAACAACAAAAACAAGAAGCTTTAAATTCAACAGAAAAATTTGGTATTAGATATTCACAACAATTTAATGATAATCAACCATATTATTTAGTAATTAATATTCCATTTGCACCAGTAACTTCTAGAGGAGAAAATTTCTTTGCTTTTAATGATGCTTATTCATTAATTAATTATGGAGTTAAAAGATCAGAATTAGCTAAAGGAAAATCTAATTTAAATACTTATTATAATGGTACAGGTTTAAGTTTTAGAAGTATTATTACTGCAGCCATAAATCATAGTTTTATTGCAAATGTACAAAGCAGTAATCAACAAACAGCTTACTTGGGAATAGTAGCATTAGATACTGATTTTGGTGGTAAAAATCAAAAAGAATCGCAATATCAAACACCAAGAGATGCAAGATTACAATTAGATAGTCTTTATGCATTTAATGCTGAAAATCAAAAAATTAATTTTGGTACTCAAGAACAACCTAAATATACTCTTTCAATGGAAGAAAATAGACAAAATGAATTATTAAAAGCAACTCAAGATGATAAAGCAAAATCTGTATATTTTGATAAATTAAAAGAAGAATTAAAAAAATTAATTGATAAATTTGATCAAGAACATCCTGAATTAAAAGATCAAAAATTTGAATTTACTTTATTTTGACCTTATGTTAATCCTACAAATAATATAACCAGCGGAGCTGAATTATTAGTTCAAACTATAAAATCATTAAATGATAGATTAGAACCTAAATTCGTATATGTTCCTAACACTACTCAAGAAGACAAAGCAACAAGAAATGATTATTTATTCTTAGGTAAAAATTTACAAGGTTTAGTACGTTGAAAATATGATTATAAAACATCAATTGGTTCTGGTATAGATGGACTTTCATGATCAGGTGCTTTAATACCAATTTTAACTTGATTTAATAGTAAAAAAGATGATCAAACTTTAAGAACCAATTTCCCAAGATTGTTTCATGCTGCTGAAAAATTAATGAAATATGCTTTAACAAATGAACCTAATTTTCCTGTTCCATTAAAAGATTTATATAAAGTAGATGGAAGTATTTGAACATCAGGAGTTGGTCAATTACAAAATATGCAATTTGAATTGAAAGATGATGTTTATGTGGTGAAAACCGAAGAAAAAGATGGTCGAACATCTAGAGTAAGTAGAAGTGATGAAGAAATTAAAAAAACTCAAGATCCTTATATTTTTAGTGCAATATTTTGATATCGTTATGTACAAGAATTAACTAATGAAGAATTAATACAATTATTGAATGAATTAACAGTTGCTTATGGTTATGAAACATTAGGATGAGAAATTTCAGTATCTAGAGTATTTTCAGAAACTTTAGCAAACAAAAATTTTGAAGTACCTATTTCACCAAGTACTGGTAATGTATTCTATCAAGATTGAAAAGTTAAAGCTTAATTAAAAATTAATTTTTAATATAATTGTAAATATTATGATTAAATATATTTTTCAAAGAATATTTTTTGCAATAATAGCACTTTTTGTTATCTCAATATTTGTTTTTGTGCTTATTAGCGCTTTTGCTAATAACCCTGCGCAAACTTTAGCCGAAGCTTTAGTTCAGGGTGGGGGCGCTAGAGGACAAAGTTATGAAGAAATCTTAAATCGTTTTCAAATTCAAATGGGAATAGGTAGACTTCTTGATCCTAATGATCCTTATTCCTTTGTTAAATTTTCAATTATTGAGAGATACATAATGTATATGACCAAAGTTTTTCAAGGAGACTTTGGTTTCGTTATTAATCCAGCAAACAATCCAGATCCACAACAATATACAGATCTTTTCAAATATTTCTTTATTCCACTTAAATTTACTATTTTTATTACTGCACCATCAATGTTGATGTCTTTAGTTTCAGGTTTTACAATTGGAATTATCGCAGGATATAAACGCGGGAAAATTTTTGATAATGTTTCAAGATTATTTGTCATGTTTTTTGTGGCTGTGCCTTCCTTTATTCTTGCTCCATTAGTTATTGTAATTGGATTAAAAATAGGCATTTCACCTACTGTAAAAGATGTTAATGACTTTGCTTTTAATGAAGTTTTCGTTTCTTATTTACCTCCAATTTTCGTTGTAACTATTACTTCTTTAGCTGGTTATTCAATTAGCAGTAGAAATATGGTTATTACTGTTTTAACATCAAATTATGTTTTAATTGCTAAAACTAAAGGATTAAATTCAATAAATATTTTCTTTAAATATGTTTTAAGAAATATTTCAATTCCGCTTGTTGGTATTTTCTTTGGTTCATTCCTTGCCTTACTTAGTGGTTCAGTTGTTATTGAACAATATTGAAATGTTAAAGGAACTAGTCAAGTTATTGTTAATAGTTTTTCAACAGGTGAAATTAATGTAATAATGTTTTCAACCTTATTCTTTACTGTAATTGGTTTAACTACAGAAATTTTAATTGATTTAGCTTATGTTATATTAGATCCTAAAATTACATATGCTACTAAATCTAAAAAGAATTATTCATTATTCATTAAAGCTTTTATTGAAAGACAAAAAATTATACATTCTTTAAAAAAATCAAAACAATTAGTAAGTAAAGAGAGTAACTAATGCAAAATAATTTAAATGATTTTAATACTAAATACCGCTTATCCGAGGAGTTAATTTCTAAATTAAAATTTAGTGATGCTTCACAGTTTAAGCAAAATGCTCAAATAACAGGCAAACCTAAAAAATTAGGTGTTGAAATTTTAAAAAGATTTTTTAGTAATCCTGTTGTAGTTATTTCACTTTTAATTTTTATAATTGTTGTTTTGATGTCTATTTTAATTCCAATTTTCAGTGAAAAAAATGGTATTTATCCAGCTCAAAGAGTAACTAATTTAGATTTTACTAATAGTTTACCTACAAGATTTAATCCTATAGTTTCTAAAGTCGTTGATGAAAATGATAGATATTTGAGAACCTATGTTTTCTTAAGAAATTCTGATTTTATTGAATATTTAAATCCGCGAGGATTACAAGAAATTACAGTTACACCAAGAAATGGTTTATTTATAATTACTTACAATGGCTATAATTTTTATAGATTAAATGCTTTGAATTCTGATTTATTAGCATTGCGTAATGCCGGAGAAACAATCAATGAAACTGTAGTTAATAATTTATGAAATTCATATGATATTAATATTTTCTTTGGTACAACTAATCAAGGTTTTGATGTATGAACTAGAACTTGATATGCTACTTCAAAAGCTTTAAAAATTGCTTTTATAGTTGCGATTATTCAAGCCTTTATAGGTATTTCAATAGGTGCTTATTTAGGTTTTAATGCTGGGAAATTAGTTGATACCATAGTAATGCGAATAATTGGTATATTCAATTCAGCTCCAACCTTAGTTTGATTACTTATATTTGTAACTATTTTAGGAGCTAACGAATGAACTTTAGTTATGGCACTGTCAATAGTGGGTTGACCAGGATTTGTTGGTACTTCAAGAACTTATATAATAACTGTTAAAAATGAAGAATATATAAACGCTGCTAAAGCTATCGGAGCAAAAACACATAGACAAGTTTTTGTTCATGCTCTACCTGCTGTTATTGGTAAATTAGCTTATTCTTTTGTTAGAACAATACCTGGAATAATTTTATGAATTGCCACTTTAGCTTTTTTAGGATTTTTCAAAGAGCAAAATGATACTAATTTGGGTCAAATGTTAATTGATGCTACTGCAGAAATAAATGAAAACATTTGAATATTAATTTTACCTACTTTAATACTTTTATCAATTTCATTAACATTAGCTTTTGTTGCTTTAGGTTTACATGATGCATTGGATCCTAGAGTAATGAGCAAGAGAAAGAGCAAATAATGACAAAAATAATAGATAAAGAAAATAATTTCTCTCAATTTTCAATTAGGAATTTTTGAGAAGATACAAATAATGATTCACAATTAGTGGACATTTATTTAGAAACTGTAATTCAAGCTCTTAAAAATAAACAATGAAATGAAGAACAAATTTTATTTCAAAAAAACGAATTACAGAAAAAAATGAAAATTGATAAAAAACATAATGAAAGTAATTTAAAAATAATTGAAAGACAAGAATTATTAATTAAATTACATAAAGAAAATTTAATTGAACTTAATGAAATGAAAATTTCATCTAATCAAAATAATAATTTAGATTTAAATTTAGAAGAATCTAATAATCAAACAATTAAGGAAAATGTTAAATTAAATGCATTAAATAATTCTGATAGTCAAATTATTAACACTGTTGAAAATAATATTTTATCTGATGAAATTAATTCAAAATTAGTAAATAAAACTAAAAGAATTTATGACAAAATTCGCGTTGAACAATTAGAAAAAAATAAAATTTTAGAAGTGAGAAATTTACATGTTTCTTTTCCAACGGGTAAGAAAAAAAGCATTCATATAGTTAGAGGAATTGATTTAGATGTTTACAAAGCCCAAATTGTTGGTCTTGTTGGTGAATCGGGTTCAGGAAAATCAGTTACTTCTAAAACTTTAATTAATGTAAATCATAATGGAATTATTGATGCTGACAAAATTCAAATTAATGATTTAGAATTAACTAAAATTAAAAAATCTTCACAATGACAATATATTAGAGGTAAAAAAATAGGATATATACCACAAGATCCTTTAACTTCGCTTAATCCTACTAGAACTATTGGTAAACAATTATTAGATGCTTTAAATACTAATATTGAATGATCTAAAAAGAGTTATATATCTAAAAAAACATATTTGATTGATTTACTTAAACAATTTGGTTTAAGAAATGCTGAACAAATATTCTATCAATATCCTCATACTTTGTCTGGGGGAATGAAACAAAGAATTGTTATAACAATGGTTGTTGCTTTAAAACCAGATATTATTATTGCTGATGAACCTACAACGGCATTAGATCCCACCGTGCAAGCTTCGGTACTTTCATTATTTGAAAATATTCGTCAACAATATAATATATCTATTATTCTTATTAGTCACAATATAAGTGTAATTGCTAAATTCTGTGATTATATTTATGTAATGTATGCTGGTAAAATAGTTGAAAAAGGAACAAAAAAAGAAATTTTTACTAATCCAGCTCATCCATACACTTGAGCTCTTATTTCTGCTATTCCCGAAACTAAAGATGAAAAATTATATAATATAAAAGGTACTCCTCCTGATATGGCTAATTTACCATTAGGAGATCCTTTCGCCCCAAGAAATGAATATGCTTTAGAAATAGATTTTGTTAAAGAACCTCCTTTAATTCCAATTACTTCATCACACGCAGCTGCAACGTGATTATTGCATCCTGAAGCTCCTAAAGTTACACTTTCTGACGATTTAATAAAACGTTTAAATTTATTTAAGGAAACATTTAAAGAATATGAATAGTAATAAAAAAGTTATTTTATCAATTGATAATTTAAAAAAATATTTTGTTAATCGTGGTTTTATTAATAAAGCTGTAGATGGTGTATCTTTTGATGTGCATGAAGGAGAAATTGTAGGATTAATTGGTGAATCAGGTTCAGGAAAAACTACTGTTGGTAGAACTTTATTGAGACTATACGATGATTTTAATGGATTTGTTAAATTAGAAGACAAAATTATTTCAGGTAAAAAAATAACAAATAAATTAAATAGATTTTTACATAAAAATATTCAAATGATCTTTCAAGATCCTCATGCTTCTTTAAATAGTCAACAAAATATTTATTCAATTTTAAAAGAACCTTTATTGGTTAATAAAATTATTAAAAATAAAATTAAAGATATTTTCAGCGATTGAAAAGAAGTAAATAAAGCGTTTCAATATCATTTTCAAATTGAAGCGATGAAATTAGAATTAGATAATTTATTGGAAGTAAATCGTTTAGCAGAACCTTTATTTAAAAAATGAAGAAATAAATTTGAAAATTTCTCATTTAATGAAAATTTGGAATTAGATGATAATTTCAACGCCTTTTTCAGTTATTTAGATGAAAAGCAACAAATTGAAAGTTTAATAATTAATAATATGTATGCAAATACAGAAAAATTAATGAATTTTTATTATAAAAAACAAAAAGAATATCGAAATAAAGAACTTTCAAAAGTTGATTTAGATTTAATTAAAAATAAAAAATTATATGAAGAAGCTAAGGCTTTAGCAAAATATTCTAAAGTTGCTTTGGATGCAAAAAAAGAATTAATAAAAGTTAAAAAAGATTTTAAAAACTTTTTAGAAGAAAAGAAAACTTTTATCAAAAATGCAAATATAATTTTGAATAATTTTATTATTGAATCTAAAAATGAAAAATCATTAATAAGTATTTCGCGTTTAGGAACAACTGATTTAGATTTTTATTTATACAATCTTAAAAATGAATTGTTATACAAAAAAAGAGCAAAAATTTTAAAATCTTTTATTAGAGATATTCAATTTTTAAATTATGAACAAATTAGAGAACTTGTATCAAATTTAGATAAGTACATTCATGATTTTTATAGAAATAATTTAGAAAATATTGAATATGTTTCTAATATTAAAAAAAGAATTTGAACTATTATTGAAAACGAATTTGATTTTTCTATAGATAAATATAAACAATTTTCATTGGACAAATTCAATAGTTTAAAAGAAGAAGAAAATCTTTATTTAACTAAAATAGAAAATTTAAAAACTTTATCTAATTCAACAGATCAACCATTTTTTGATAATGAAAAATTGCAAGAAGTTAAAAATAATTTTCTTCAAGCAGAAAATAATTATCAAGATAATTTAAATGAATATTTAAAATCTTTTAAAGTAAAAATTAAAAAATTATATGATAACATACAAGATGCTAAAATGAAATACCAAGAATTAGTAGATGATCAAACATTTTGTAATAATAAATTTGAGGAAATTAAAACAAAATATTTTGAATTTGCTAATAATTTTATAAAAGAAAAAGCAACAGATAAAAGAACTGCAAAAACAATTATTAATTCTTATAAATCTGATTTATTAGTACGTGAAGAAACTTTAAAATCTTTTAAAATAGAAAAAAAATATCTAAATTATGATGTAAATAATATTTATATGCTATTAGGTGTAAATAATTCTTGAGTTAAAACCAATTTATCTAAATTAATTGAAAATGAAGATCAAAATTTATACAAAAACCAAACATGAAAAAATGTTTATTCAATTTATAATTCAAAATTATTAAAGTTTTGAACTAAAATAAAAATTTCTAATTTACTTTATAAAACTACTATTTATAAAAGTTTAGAAGATGTTGGTTTATTAAAACAATTTGCTTATCGTTATCCTCATGAATTTTCTGGTGGTCAATTACAAAGAATAGTTATTGCTAGAGCATTAATTACTGATCCTAAAATTATAGTTGCTGATGAACCTATTGCATCATTAGACATATCTATTCAAGCTCAAGTAGTAAATTTATTAAAAGATTTATGTTTGAAAAAAAATATAGGTTTAATTTTCATTGCTCATGATTTATCTATGATTGAATATATAGCAGATAACGTGCAAATAATGCATCTGGGTAAAATTGTTGAACACGGCAAAACAGAAAATATTTATAAAAAACCTTATCATCCTTACACAATTAATTTATTTAAAGCAATACCTAAAATTTCTAATGCAAATGAGAAATTCCAAAACGTATCATTTAATTTAGATTATTTAGATGAACAACAATTTCCTAACGTGCCAACTTATCACTTAGTAGAAAATCAACACTATGTATATGGTACTAATAAACAAGTAAAAAAATGAGTAGAAGAAATTCAAAATTAAAATTATAAAAAGACACTAAATAAAAGTGTCTTTTTATTTATAATTTATTTATGTTTAACAAAAATACTTTTAGATATAAATTGTTAAGAGCTTTTACTAAAGAAAAAATTATTTTCGAAATTATTTTATTTTTAATAAGTTTAGCAATTGCTTTAGGAATTTATTTTAAGAATATCAATAATATTTCTAATTCATATAATCATATAGCTTTATGAAGCGATTCTTTATTAGGTGCTTCATCAACAATTATTGTATTTAATATTTTAGCAATGCTTTTATATAATCGCACTTATTTAAATTCAAAAGAAAAAACTAAAAATCGTAAATTACAAGTATATAAATTTGACTTAGAAGAAGAAAAAAGAAAACATTCAAATGAAATTAACAGCAAAATAAAAATTAAACAACTAGAAGAAAAAATTGCAAAATTAGAAAAACAAAAATCTGTAGAAGTAAATGATTTAGCATTTGGAATTTGTCTTTTTGTAGGTATTTTTTTATTAATTATTAGTATAATTATTGCTTATGTTTAATTTTAATTTTTACATTTATATGTTAAAATATAAATGTAAAAATGCCCGAGTGGTGAAATTGGCAGACACGCTAGACTAAGGATCTAGTGGGGCAACCCGTGCAGGTTCAAGTCCTGTCTTGGGCACCAAATAATAAAAACTACCTTAAAGGTAGTTTTTATTATTTTTTAATTTCTAAATATAAATCATTTAATTGCTCATTTTCTACTAAACTTGGTGCATCCATTAACATATCTTGTCCTTTAGCATTTTTAGGAAAAGCAATTACATCTCTTATTGATTCACTTTTTGTTAAAATCATAAGCAATCTTTCAATACCTAATCCAATTCCGCAATGAGGAGGAACTCCATATTCAAAAGCTTTTAAAAATCAACCAAATTTGCTTTCTTGTTTGTCTTTAGTCATGCCAATTAAATTAAACATTTTCTCTTGAGTAGTTTTATCAAAAATTCTAGCAGAACCAGAACCTAATTCAAATCCGTTTAAAACTAAGTCATATGATTTAGCTTTAATGTCTTCCATTTTAATTTTATCCAATTCATCTAAAGAATGATCAAATTGAGTAAAAGGATGATGCGCTGCTGTTCAAGTTTGATTTTCATGATCATATTCAAACATAGGTCAATTAATTATTCATGAAAAATGATATTCATTTTCCTTTGCATATTTAAATTTGTCATTTAAGGCTATTCTAACAGCTCCTAAAGCTTGTGAAGCATTTTTAAAAGTGTTAGCAACAATAAAATATGAACCACTTTTATAATCATTTAATTCGATTAATTTAAAAACTTCTTCTTTTACCTTATTAGCAAAATTAGAATGTACTATTTCTTTATTTTCGACAGTAAAATAAAAAAGTATATTAGCTTTATTTTTTAGAGCAATTTCCTCTAAATCTTTAAAGTCTTTTTTATTAATAATATTATCAACAAAAAGCATTCTTTTTGCTTGCGCATTTTTAATAATATTAAAGTCAGTATTTAAACAAAATTCATCAATATCTTGAAGTAAATAACCATATCTAAAATCAGGTTTATCTGTACCATAATTTTTAATTGCTTCAAAATAATCATAACGTAATCAATTATTAGGTTTTATATCTATATTTAGAGTTTTAAAGACGTTATAAAACATATCTTCTATGAGATTTTGGAAATCTTCAACATTAGTAAAAGCAACTTCCATATCTAATTGAACAAATTCTGGTTGACGATCTTTTCTACCGTCTTCATCTCTAAAACATTTAGCAAATTGATAATATTTTTCAATTCCACTAATCATTAATAATTGTTTAAATAATTGAGGACTTTGCGGCAATGCTCAAAAGTGTGCTTTATTTCTTGTGGCTACTAAATAGTCTCTGGCTCCTTCAGGAGTACTTTTTGCTAAAACAGGTGTTTCTATACTTAAAAATTCTTTATCATATAAATAATTTCTAATTGTTTGTATTAATTTATTTCTTAAAAGTAAGTTTTGAAGCATTTTGGGTCTTCTTAAATCTAAAAAACGATGCTTTAATCTAGTTTCTTCTTTAACTTCAATGTCATCTCTTATCGCAAAAGGTAATTCTTCCTTAGCTTGAGAAAAAATTTTATAATTTTTAACTTTAATTTCTATTTCTCCAGAAGGAATATTTAAATTAGGAGATTTTCTTAAAACAACTTCTCCATAAATTTGCATTGTGCTTTCCTTATTAACTTTAATATCCTGATCAAAAACACATTGAATCACTCCACTTTTATCTCTTAAATCAATAAAAGTTAACTCACCAAATCTTCTTTTATTAGCAACAAATCCATGTACAGTAATATTTTGTTTCAAATGCTTTTTATTAATTTGAGCATTATTATATTTTTTGCTATTCATCATCATCCTCGTCTAATTCCAGATTTTCTAAAATTTCAATATTAGTTGCTAAAAATTCTAATAAATCAGCATAACCATCTACAGTATAAGCAAATTTAATTTTGTCATTATTAATTAAATCTTTTGCTACATATATATTTTCAGTATCGAAACTATCTTTGAAAATTAAATATTTAGCTTGTAATTTATTTGCTTTATCAAAAATTTTTTTATTTTTTTCAACTTTTTTAATAACTTCTACACGAATACTATATTTTCTTAATTCATTTGCTAATGAAAACAACGCCGCTAAATTTTCTTCAGTAGTAGAAGCAATTAATACGTCTAAATAATCTTCCATTAAATTTATTTTGTTATTTTGTTCTAAAATTACGTCTGCACAGCGATCTACTCCAAAACCTCATCCACAAGCTGAAACGTTAGGTCCACCTAATTGAGCGATTAAATTAGAATATCTACCACCACCTATAAGTGTTGATTGAGCTGCTGAATTTTTTGCAATATTAATAAATTCAAAAACTATTTGATCATAATAATCTAAACCTCTCACAAGAGAATAATCAATTTCAAAATTAATATGATTATTTTTTAAAATTGTTATAAATTCTTGAAAATATTTTTTAGAAACATTATTTAAATAATCAAAAATTTTAGGAGCTTTTTGCACAAATTCCTTTTGAGAATCTATTTTATCATCAAGTATTCTTAAAACATTATTAGATAATCTTTCTTGACTTAATGAACTTAATTGATTTTTAAAAGGTAATAAATATTCTCTTAAAGCTTGTTCATATATTTTTCTTTCTTCTAAAGTGCCAATTGAATTAATTTTTAATTTAAAATTAATATTTAAAGTTGTAAGAATTTCATTTGCTAAAATAACTACTTCAGCATCATTGTAAGGATTCAATTCACTAATAAATTCAATTCCTGCTTGATTAAATTGTCTATATCTACCTTTTTGAGGTTGTTCATAACGAAACATTGGTCCAAAATAAGCAAATTTAGCCACTTTTACATTGTTAAGTCACTTTTGTTCTACTAAAGCTCTTACAAAACCCGCTGTGCCTTCAGGTCTTAATGCTATATTACGATTAGATTTGTCTAAAAATTCATACATTTCTTTTTTAACTATTTCACTGCCTTGAACACTTCTTTTGTAAAGTTCAGCATATTCCATGATTGGAGTATCTATTCAATTAAAATTATAAGCTTTAGTTTTATCTAAAAATTCTCTTCTTATATATTCAATTAATTTAGCTTCTTTTGGGCCTAAATCTCTAGTACCTTTAATTTTGTTAATCATCTTTACCTCTTAGAAATTAATATAATTAATATTATATTAATTTTTTACTTTATTTTATAGTCAAAATAATTAATAACTTAAATTTAAAAAACATAATATTAATTTTATATTATGTTTTCTTTTTTTACATTATTGTAATTTTTTCTGATAATAAATCTTCTTTAGTAATTAATTTACATTCGCCTAAAGACAATTTTTTATCTAAAAAATAGTTAGCAAATCTTTCTCTATTCAACTCTAAGACTTTATATCCTAAACTTGCAAACATTCTTCTTACTTGATGATATTTTCCTTCTGCTAATTCCACTAAAACTTCATTTTTCTTATTTTTTGAACTTGAGTAAATGGCAGTTGCACTTTTGCAAATAGTTCCATCAGCTAAAATAATTCCTTCTTGAAATTTATATAATTCTGCGCTAGAAATATCTTTATCTAAAATAGCATTATATCACTTGGTGCAAAGTTTATTAGGAGATGTTAATTTATGATTTAATTTGCCATCGTTAGAAATAATTAAAAGTCCAGTAGTATCTTTATCTAAACGTCCGAAAGTGTTTAGATTAGAAATATTTTGTAAGTTTTTAGGCAGTAAATCATATACTAATTTTCCTTCACCTTGATCATGAGTACATATATAACCTTTAGGTTTATTTAAAGCTATGTAGATAAATTCATCAGTTATATATTTAATATCATTAATTTTTAATTTATTGGTTCCTAAAATAAAATCAACATTTTGTGTAACTATTTTATTATCTACTTTAACAACTTTATTTTTTATTAATTCCTTGGCCTGTTTTTTTGAATATTCTGTGTAATTAGTTATAACTTTTTCTAATGATCAAATAGTTTTATTTTCTTGTTTCATTTTATTAATTCCCTTTACTATTAAAAAATACCATCTCATTCAAATTCATAATCAAATATTCTTACAGTATCGCCTGTTTCAATATTTAATTTTAATAATTCATCTCAAACACCTAAATTTTTTAATTTTTGATTAAATCTAAGTAAATTATCATAAGTATTAATAGGATTTTTTTCATAAATTAATTTTATTTTTGGACCAATAATCTCAAAAAAACCTTGGTACGGATGTAAAATTTTAAAATCTGGTTCTAATTTAATTTCTATAATTTTTTCTTCATTTTCTTGTTCAACTGGCATTAATTTATTTTCTTCTAATAATTTTATTAATGCTTGTTTTAATTGATCTAAATTATTTTTTTCAATTGCGCTAATTTCAATAACTTGTAAATTTGGATATTTATGTTTAAATAATTTAAGATTATTTTTAAATGCTGGTAAATCAGATTTATTAGCAATAATTAATTGTGGTTTTTTTTCTAAATTTAAACTATAAGCTTTTAATTCTTCAACAATAGTTTCATAATCAATTAATGGATCTTTGAATTCATCTCCAAAATCAATAATATGTGCTATTACACGGCATCTTTCAATATGTTTTAAAAATTGAATCCCTAAACCTTTACCTAAAGATGCTCCTTTAATTAAACCAGGCAAATCTGCTATAGTAAAAGAATTATCATAATATTTAACTAAACCTAATTGTGGCACTAACGTTGTAAATTCATATTCAGCTATTTTGGCTTTAGCATTACTTAAAGCACTTAATAATGTACTCTTACCTGCACTAGGTTTGCCTACTATACCAACATCAGACATCACTTTTAAAATAATATTTGCTTCGTATTTTTCGCCCTTACTTCCATTTTCGCTTATTCTAGGAGCAGTATTGCGGGCTGTTTTAAATTTCATATTACCTCTGCCACCTTGACCGCCTTTAGCAACCAAATATTCTTTAGCTTCAATAATATCAGCAATAATTTTTTCATTTTGATAAACAATTGTACCTAAGGGTACTTTAACATAGGTATCTTTTCCTGCGGCGCCATATAAATTTTTAGGTCCGCCGTTTATTCCATCTTGAGCAACTATTTTTTTATTTCCATAAAGAGATAATAAAGTATTTTTACCAGGATCGCCTACAAAATAAATATTGCCTCCTCGCCCTCCATCACCACCATCGGGGCCGCCTTTATCAACATGAGCTTCTCTTCTAAAAGAAATCATACCATCGCCACCTTTGCCAGCTTGTAATGTTATTTTTATTTGATCAATAAATCTTGCCATAATTATCCTCGTCAAAATATTACATATTTTGTATTATTAAAATTTTACTAATAAATTTATTTAAATTAAAAATAATATTTTTCAATTTAAATAAAAAAATGCTTTTAAGCATTTTTAATTTTTATTGTTTTTATTTAATTTTTCTAAATAATCTAATATAGCATATCCTAAACCATGTTCTGTTACAGCTTTTGTAATATTATTTGCCTTGCTTTTTACTTCTGCTTTTGCATTATCCATAACATATGAATGATAAAAACGTTTAAACATTGAAAAATCATTTTCGCTATCGCCTATGACCATAATATCATCTTCTGTAACATTTTCATCATAAACATGATCAATCATTCAAACAATTGCTCTACCTTTTGAAGATCCATAAGGTAAAATTTCAATATTCATATGTGTTTTAATAATTTTGCAATCAAGAGGTTCTAAAAGTTGCATTAATTGATCAACATTGGAAGTACCTTCAAAATATACTTCTATTTTAGCAACATTTTTTAATTCAGTTTCTTGACCAGTTACATATGTAAATTGATCAAAAGTTTCGCTTCTAAAATAAATTTTGTTTAAAAATTCTTTATCTTCTTCTCTAAAAATATAAAAAATTTCGCTAGATCATGCAGCAGCTGAAACGTTTAAATCTTTAAAAATTTTAAAAATAGTTTTAACTGTTTCTTTATCTAAATATTTTTCTTTTATAAATTTGGCATTTTTAAAATCATAAATTTGCACACCAGAAGAACCAATTACATAATCAGCATTAGTTAATTTGGCTAACTTTAACATTCTTGGACATATTGGATTGCCAGTAGCAATATTAAAGCTTATATCATCTCTTTTAATAATATCTAAATTAAAATTAGATACATATGCGTCTCTGGTATAAATAGTACCATCTACATCGCTAAATATAATAGGTTGTTTTTTCATATTTAACCCCCTTTTTGTTTAAACCTTTAATATTTTAATGCAAAAGTTAAAAAAGATAAATTTTTATTAAAAAAAATAAAATTGATCATTTTATTTTTTAATAATTCATTATTTGTTCGTATTCATCTAATGTGCCATGATAAATAAAACTTTTATCAGGAGCAATTTCTAAAATAACATTAGCTACTTGATTTACTAAAGCACGGTTATAGGTTGTAAAAATAGCGCCACTACGATATTTTTTTAATCCCTCAATAACACTATCAATACTTTCTGTATCTAAATGATCAAGTGGTTGATCTAAAAGAAGAAAATTAGCTTCTAATAACATCATTCTTGAAAACATTAATCGTGCTTTTTCTCCACCGCTTGTTACATTAACCTTTTTAAAAACAGCATCATTAGAAAATAACATTCTACCTAAAAAACCACGCATTCTTTGATCACTAACATCTTTATTAGCTTCTTCTTGATTTAATAATGGTCATTTACTTATTCATTCAATAATAGTAATATCTTCAGTAAAAAATTCTTTGTTATCGTTAGGATAATAAGTATGTTTAATTGTTTGGCCTCATTTTATAGTTCCAGAACTAGGTTTAATTTTACCAATTAAACATTCTAGTAATTTAGTTTTAGCAATATCATCTTCACCAATAACAACCATTTTTTCGCCTTTACTTAAAGTAAAGTTTAAATTAGCAAACAAAGTTTTTCCATTTTCATCAATGTAAGTTAAATTTTCTACTTCTAAAATATCTTTTCCAGGTTCACGATTGATATCTCAATTAATATAAGGATATTTACGATTTGAAGGTTTAATTTCATCTAAAGTAATTTTTTCTAAAGATTTTTTTCTACTTGTTGCTTGTTTAGATTTAGAAGCATTGGCAGAAAAACGAGCAATAAATTCTTTTAATTTTTCAATTTGCAGTTCTTTTTTAGCATTTGATTGTTTCATTAATTCTCTAGCTAATTCACTACTTTGTTTTCAAAAGCTATAATTACCTGTGTAAATTTTAGCTTCATTGTAATCAATATCTACAATATGAGTACAAATATTATCTAAAAAATCACTATCATGACTGACAACAATAACAACATTAGGATAATCTGCTAAAAAATTTTCTAATCATTTGATAGCTCTTAAATCTAAATGGTTAGTTGGTTCATCCATTATTAAAATATCTGGATTACCAAAAAGTGCTTTAGCTAATAAAACCTTAATTTTTTGGTTAGCTGTTAAATTAGCCATTTTTTCATTTCATTTATCTTTAGGAATAGCTAAACCAGATAATAATTCTTGCGCATCGTTTTCTGCGGTTCAACCACCTAATTCACCATATTTTTCTTCTAATTCACTAGCTCTTGTATAATCTTCCATTGTAGCATTAGGATTATTATAAATAGCATCTTTTTCTTCTTTAATTTGATGCAAATCAGTATTACCCATTATAACAACATCAGTAACAATTAAATCATCATAAGCATTATGATCTTGACTTAAAACACTTAGTCGACAATTTTTTTCTATTAAAATTTGCCCACTAGTAGGTTCAATTTGATTGGAAATAATTTTTAAAAAAGTACTCTTTCCTGCTCCATTAGCACCGATAATACCATATGTATTACCAGTGGTAAATTTTAAATTAACGTTTTCAAAAAGTTTTTTATCACTAAAAATTTTACTTAATGATCTAACTTCTAACATTTATTCCTTTCTAAATTGTTAGTTTTAAATCTTGGCTAATTTTGTCGTAAATTTGAGGATTATTATATTTAGCCAAAACTAAAGCAATTTTTTGAGTATGTAATACATTAGCCATATCATTAACTGTTAAAACATGATCGCTAATATTAGTTGCCATAATATGTTCATAAGCGATTTTTGCTTCTTCTTCACTTATTGTAATTTGATATGTACGAGTAATTAAAAATTCAATTAATCTAGTTAATAAAGCAAATTTAGCATTATTTTCAACTTGAATTAAAAAATGTTTCAATTGAGGATTATTTTCATTAGTTAATTCAGCTAAGGTTTTATTTAAAAGATGATTAGGAATTAAATGTTGATTTTTCTTAATTAAATTGGTCATTTCATATTCTAAATTAGAATTGCTAAATTTAACAATATTAACTTTGCCAATTTCAAAAATAATATGTTTGTAGTATCTCAATAATTGTGAACTAGCATGATCCATAGAATAATCTTGTATTAAACGTTTTTTTAAATCATCAATATTTTTGATTTCTTTTATTTTTACTAATTTAATATTTTCGTTGGTAATTTGTGTATATTCTTTTCTTTGTCCATTATTTATTTTAATAATTCAATGAACATTAGTTGGATCGTTAACTTCAAAAGTTTGACCGTATTCTTTGTCTATTAGTAGTTCATTAATATTAAAACTATCATTTTTTTTCTTAGCTTCTAATTGAATTGTGGTTCAAGGAGTAATTATTTTTTCAGCTTTAGTAGTTTGATAAGTTATTTCAACTAAATCATTTTTTTCTACTTTACCACTATTAATATCTTTAAAAATTGGGTAATTATTAATAAAATGTTCGAAAGCTTGATTCATTTTATTTAAATCTATTTCTTGATAAAAAAATTCATTTGTTAGATCTTTGTGTTTTAAATTAACTAATTCTTCTAATTTATAGTAGCAAAAAATTAATTCAAATTCTAACTCATTTTCATTACCTTTAAAAATATTTACAGTTGGTGGTACAGGATTGTAAATATTTTTACTATTGGTTTCTTTTTCAATTTCTTCTTTTAATTTATCAATTTGATTTTGAATAACATTATCAATACTTTGTTTTAATAATTGTTGTGGCGTAGCTTTTTGTTGTTTTTGTAAATTTTCCAAAAGTATTTTACTTTGTAAATTTTTCCATTCATTTTTTTCTAAAGCAATTTTAATGCTTTTTTGATGATAATTAATTGTATTCATAAATTCCTTTTATTGACTAAAAATAGTTACATTAAATTATATTATAAGTTAAAGAGTTGATGATGTTATTAATAAATAAAAAAGTATTCTAAGTACTTTTAAAGATTATTTAGTTTTTTATTATTGTAAAACTTTTGTTTAATAATTAATTAACTATAATAAATAATTTTCAATTTTTTAATTGTAATAATATTTATTTTTCATTCTTTGACAATTTTATTTATTAATTAAAAATTGCATTCATTTATTTTTTAGTATTCTATTTTTATTGAATTAATTATTAATTTTTTTTATAAACACATAATAAATATATAAATAATTAATAAAGTTTTGTCATAATATTTTCATATCAGTATTTAAATTACTAAATGTTAAAGTTAAAATAAAATATGAAAAAAAATAATAAATTTCATTTTTTTAAAAAATTTATTATGTTTTAATAATCTTTAATTATTTAATTTAGGATAATTAAAATATGAAAAAAAAGAAATTTTGAAAATTATTTTTATGTCCTACTATATTTTCTACATTGTTGTTTTTACCATTTATAACCGTTATATCAGCCAATACAGATAATTCAAAAATAAAAAACAATAAAAATATTAATGGATATGAAATTGATGAAAAAATAATATTAGAAGAAATAAATTTAAAAAGTAAAGATGGAAAAATACAAATAAATTATCCTAATAGTATGAATAATGTTAGTTTTGCACTAATAAAATTAAAAAGTAATTTAAATATTAATGATTTAGATTTTAATAAAATTTTAACTATAAATAATGAATTTATAAAATATATTAAAAATCTTTATCCAAATCTAAATTTAGAATTAATTCCTTTTAAAACTTCTTTTAGAATCTGAATAAATTCTTATATTCCATTCTCTAAAAATGAAATATTTTTTTTGAATAAAATAGTTAATGATTCTAAAGTTAAAAATTTATCATTAATTAGAAATGTTAACATTGAGAATAGTGATTCAAATAACAATATAATTGCAACTAAGAATAAAAGAAAATATGATAAAAATACCAAAATTAAAGAAGAATCATTAAATAAATTTTTAAAAGCAATAAATATATTTGATTATTTAAAAAGTGATGAATTTAATAATTATTTAAATAAAAAGAATTTAAAAAATGAAAATTATTTCAAAGTAGGGATAATAGAAACAACTGGAAATCTTGATACAGAACATGATATTTTTTCAGATAATAATATTATTCAACACAATAATTTCGATATAAATGATTATCCTAATATTTTTAATTATAGCACTTCAAATGAAACCGATATTCATGCAATGACTGTAGCTACAATTTTAGCAAGTAAATATGGCGTTGCTCCAAGAAGTGATATATATTTTTCTTCTTTTTATAATTTTGAGGGAAATGTTAAATGACCTACTAATTCAAAAAATAAAAAATTAATTAATAGTTTAATAACTCAAGATGATTTACGCAGAGAAATTATGTTTATTGGATGATTTAATTCAATTTATTTTATATTAAAAAACAATGTAAAAGTTATTAATCATAGTTATCGTTTAGGACTTGTTTCTAAAATTTCAAAACCATTAATTAAATATTTAGAGGATACTTTTTACTATAATCACATATTACATATTTTTTCTTCTGGCAATTATGGTAATATTGGACAATTTATACCAGATTATAAATTAGAAAAAAATTCTATAGTTGTTGGGAATGCTGTTTTATTAGATAATAATAAATGAATTTTAAATAAAACAAGTCAATATAAAATTAAAAAAGAAAATGAATTTACTAATTCACCATTAATAGTAGCACCTGGAACTGACTATAAATTATTTACACAAAATCCTATTTCCGGCACAAGTTTTTCTGCTCCAATTATATCAGGATTGTATTCTTTATTTTTAAGGCAGGAAAAAATTATTAATTTACACTCAAATTTCGTAAAACCTATTTTGTTTAAATCTATTTTAGTAACAGGAGCTTCCCAAAAAAATAATGTAGGAGAAAAAGAATTCAAAAAAAATGGATTAGAATTAAAAACAGGAGCAGGTATGCCTGATTTTGAAAAAATGTTAGAAATTATTAATAATAATCAATATTTTATACATAATGGCACAGGCATAAAAGATTTACAAGATATAAAATCAAATAAAAAAATAAAAATGAAAAAAGGAGAAAAAATAAAAATTTCTCTTTCATTTAATAAAATACCTCCTTTAAAAGCTAAAAATAAAAATTATTCATTAGATTATTCAGAAGAATACAGAGATGATTATTTATTAGATGAAGAATTGGGAATGAGTCATCATGCTCTAACACTTAAAAAAATTGATAAAAATGGTAATGAAGAAGTTGTTTCTTACGTTGACGATAGAAATTCTAATATCTTAATATTAAATTATCAAAATAATGATGAAGATTCTGATTTTGTATATGAAATTAATACCTTTTTGCCTGGAAATCATTACGTAGTTAATCCAAATCAATTTTTTGCTGTGACTTATTTAAAAAATTATGAATAAATTTAAAAAAATTTTTTGATATTTATTGTCGTTAACATCAACTGTAACTGTATTAACCAGTTGTACAACTCAATATAATGAAATAAAAAATAAAAATAATATTATTAATAGAGATATTATTTTTAAAAAAGATGAAATAAGCAAAAATTCTGATTTCAATCCTATTTTTAAGTTATTTGTAGAAAATTTAAATGAACCAAATAATTTAGACAATATTATAAATTTATATACAATAAATGATTTAATTAATAATAGAATAATTTTAAATAAAAACGATTCGTGATTTATTAATTATATAATTGATAAATATCAAAATAAGTCTTGAATGAATTTAGAAAATAATTCGCTTGATGATTATCAATTTTTAAAAATTATTTTTAAAACTAATATTAATGATCATAAAATGATTGAAAATATAATTTTCAAACCTGCAGAAAATAACATTAATATTGATATTAATTTTAATACTTTATCACAGTCAAATAATGAAAAAATAAAAACAAAAAGATTGTGATTGCTGGTTCCTAAAATATGAAATACTAAAATTGAAAATATTCAATTATCATATAAACAATATTTAAATTATTCTGATATTAAGATTAATGAATTATTTAATAATGGCAATTTAGAAGATTTTTATGTAGATTTAAAACCATGAGAATTAAATTGAAATAAAAATAACATTGAATTTGATGTTAAAAATACTAATTTAAATAATGTTATAGAAATTATTGCACCAACAATTATTGCTAAAGATAAAAAAAATAGTGATTTAAAAGAAAAATTTTATAATGGCGAAATTGGAACAATTGACAATTTAAAACAAATAATAGCAGAGATTAAAAATAATAATTTTTCTGAAAATGATAAAATTGATTTAACAATTTGAAGCAATAAATTTATTGAATTTATAAATAATAATAAATATACTCATTTTTTAGTTTTATCTATTGATGATGCTCAACAATATGGTCTAACTTCATTGAACATTAATAAAGAACAAAAAAAATTAATTTTGAATTCTTTATCAATGCATTTGGGTCCTTCAGATGCAATTCCTGAAAATGATGCTTATTATGACAGTTTTTATACTTTAAGATTTTTCTTATTTAAAGATTTTGAAAATCTAGAAGAATTTCGTATTGAAAAAATAATTAAAAAATATTTTCATACTTTAGATAATAAAAAACAATATTCTAAATTTGAAAATATTATATTTTCTCCTTATATTATTAACACGCAAATAATTAAAAAATAATATAAAAACAAAAACATCTTTATTTAAACTACTAGTTTATTTAATAGGTGTTTTTATTTTTACAAACTTGTAAACTCAGGATAATTTATGTTTTATAATTCATAATAAAAAAAAGCATTTTAAATGCTTTTTAATAAAATTATTTAGTTTTTTTATTATTACGAAAGTCTCACTTAATAGCATAATTTTTTTTAGCTATATCTATGTAATAATCAACAATTTTTTCGTTGTAATAATGTTGATTTTTTATATTTTTATTAACTACATTACTTACTGAATTAAGAATTTTATTCATTAGTTTTTTAGGATATTTTCATTTTATTGAATTAATAGCTAAATCTTCTTGATCAACAATTGATAAAGGTTTATCAGGATATTTTTTAATATCAATATCTAAGTCAATAAATTTTAAAGTTTGATCCTCAAAAATAGGTGTGGAAGCAATATTTACATATACATAATTTTTATTTTTTAACAATATTAAAGCATTGTGCATTTCATTTTTAGGCAAAAATCAAATTACAGGTTCTTTATAATATCAATCTTTTTTATTTAGTTCATTAACTTTATTTTTATACAAAACTAAAATGATTTGTTTAGGAGTATTTTTTAAAACCTTAACGTCGTTTCATTGTCGATATAGTGTGCCATTATATTTATATGCTTGTACAGTAATTAGTGAGCCAACAATTGGGGAATTTTTATAATTCATTTTTCTCTTTTATATTGTAAAAAATATTATTTAGTTGTAAAGTATATTGTTCATTAATATTGTTAAAAATAGGAATGATAGTTTTCCAAGCAAAATTATGTAAATTTAAGTAAAATTCTTTGGCATTAGAAGTAATTAATGGTCTTTCTGATAAAGGATTTTCTTTAAAATTACTTTCTAATTCACCCGTATCAATTATACCATTTTTATTAGCATCTTTTCAGAAACTAATATTAGCTTTAGTTAATTTACTACTATCGAAATATTCGCTAGTATAAGCGACATAATTGTTTAAATTTTCATAAATATCACTTGGTTTTAATATATCAATTTCTTTATAATTTTCATTATTAATTACCTTATTAAAAGCATTAAAACGCATAAATGGAGTATATTTAATCGGCACAATTGTTTGTTGATTATTTTGTTCTAAAACTATAGCGTTATAATCTAATGAATTTAAATAACCTGATAAAGAAATTTGATTAATAGTATTAGCACTTGTATCAATTTTAATATCATGAATTTGATTAACTTGAGCATTAATTTTTGATCTTATTTGTACAATTTTTTTATTAAATCCCATTGAATCTAAAAAAAGCTTATAAAACAATTTATAGACAGGTGTTTGATTAACTATTTCTCCATTTTGTCTTTGAGTTAATTGATAAGGTCAAACATTATTTTCAAAATTTTGAATATTACTATTACGATTGTTAAAACGATTATTGCGACTATTGGAATTAGATAAATAAATGCCATTATTAACTGTTCTTGCTCAATCTAAAACATAAGAATTATTAGTATAAATAATTGAATTACTATTGTTTTCTTTATAACCAGTTAATCAGTAGTTTTGAATAGTTTGATATTTTTTATTAGCCTGCGTTAGATTATTAAAATTAACATTATTATAATCACTAGCGCTATAATATGGGGTAAAGGCAAATTTTAATCATTCTCTTGGTATTAATTCTACAATTGAATAATAGTAAGGTAAAATACTTGGATAATATTCTGAATTAATAAAACGATTATTTATATTATTACGTTTAAAAGTAACTTTTTTTTCAGGATGATATTCGGCTATATCTTTAAGTGCATCAAGTAAATATTGATAACGTTCATTATCGTTAGTATTTCCTAATTCAAAAAGATTTTTAGTATTAAAAATATTACCAACAAAATAAACATTATCTGATTTTTGATTAAAATTAATTTCATTTGAAATGTTAAGATTTTCTTCTTTATCTTGAAAATGCAATAAATAAGCAAAATTATCATAAAATTCTTTGTAATAATAACCATATGTTCCTATAGGGTTTTCATCAGTGCGATAAGTTGCTTTAATAAAAGAATTATTAAAATCTAAATTAGTAACATATGAATTAACTCAATGATGCATATATTCATGAAATAAAATAGGCATTAAATATTTAACTTTTTGATCTATGGTAAAACCTTTTTCTGCAACAAAAGAACCGTTTAAATAAATATTTTCAATATTAGTTATATACAAACCATTAGCATTAATGTCTGTAAAACGCAAATCATTAACATTGATTTCATTTAAATGAGCTATTTCTGGTCCAAAAGTCATTTTAGCGTAGAAATGATTAGCTAATAAAGCTAAACCATATTCTTCAAGTAAAAAACGTTTTTCTTTTTGTTGCTTATTAGAATTGTCAAATTCACCATAAGAGTGATCTTTAAATTTTAAACCATTAATAGGATCAGTATAAACGATAATATTTTTATCTTGTTCATAAGAAAAATATTCTTCTTTTAATCAATTGTTTGGATCTTTATTTAAACTAGAAATGAGATTTTTAGTTTGTTCATTTAATAAATATTTCTCGTCTAATTTAATTTTTAAAAAATCTTCTTCATAAACATCATAATTGTCACTTTCGTTTTCAATATGAATATTTTGTCCATTATTAGAAATAGGTAAATTAACATAAAATGAATCATTTTCTTTATTTAAAACTAAATAAGTAGCAAAAGCAATTCCTAAAGAAACTCCAGTTACAGTCAAACCTAATCCTAATGTTCAAGCTAATTTCTTTTTAAAAGCCATATTTTATTCTCCTTATTTATTTTTTTAAATTCACATTTTTATTAAATAAAAAAATGATTATCTTTTTTGTTTGTTTATTATAAATTTTATTGCACTTTTAATTTTATTTTTGTTAAAATAAAAAAGAATTTTTATAAAAATTCACATTTGTACAAATTATATTAAAACCACTACAATGAATTCATTTGGGTGTGCTTTATTAAAAAAGAAAATAAAGTGCTAGATGTTCGAAATTGTAGCGAGAAATAACAAACTAAAGGAATTAAAAAAATGACAGAACAAATCAAAGATGAAACTCAAAAAGTTTCAAAACCAGAAGAAAAAAAACTTATTATTTCTAGAGATAAATTATTAGAGGCTGGAACTTATTTTGGCCACAAAACTAGTCAATGAAATCCTAAAATGAAAGAATTTTTATTGCCAAATAGTCAATCAAAACGTGGTATTCACATTATTGATACAAATTCTACTCTTAAACGTTTAGAATTTATTTATAAATTGTTAAATAAATTTGCTGCTAACCCAAGAACTAGCTTTATTTTTGTTGGAACAAAAAAACAAGCAAAAGAATCAATTAAAGAAAATGCTATAAGAACTAACAGTTTTTACGTTTCAGAAAGATGATTAGGTGGTACTTTTACTAATTTCCAAACTATTTCAAAAAGAATTAAAACAATGGAAGAATTAGAACAAATGAAATTAGAAGGCTTTCCAAATAGAACTAAAAAAGAAGTTTTAGAATTAGAAAAAAAACTTGCTAAATTACATACAAATTTAGATGGTATTAAAAAAATGCAAGGACCTACTAATTTTATGATTATTGCTGATCCAAATGAAGATGAAATTGCTGTTAAAGAAGCAAGAAAAAAAGGTGTTAAAGTTATTGGATTACTTGATTCAAATACAGATCCTGATTTAGTTGATTTTGGTATTCCGGCAAATGATGATTCAGCAAAAAGTATTAATGTAATTATTACAATTTTAGCTGATGCTATTGCTACAGCAAGAGGTGGAAAAGCTAAATTTGCTTATCAAGGTGATGAAGCTATTGTTTTACCAAAATTCGAAACAGAAAAAAAAGATTCAAACCGTAAAGTTTTTGTAAAAAAAGAAGCAGAAACTACTAAAGGAGAATAATTATGGCAATTGATAAATTAGCTTTAATTAAAGAAGTTCGTGAAAGAACTAACGGTGGAATGATTGATGTTAAGAAATCATTAGAAGAATCAAATTGAGATGTTGAAAAAGCTATTATTTGATTAAAAAGTAATGGCAAAATTAAAGCAGCTAAAAAAGCTGATAGAGTTTCAGCTGAAGGTTCTTTAACTATTGCGAAAAATGCTAAAAGAGCTGTTTTAGTAGAAATAAACTGTGAAACTGATTTTGTGGCTAAAAATGAACAATTCAAAACAGCTGTTCAAACTGTTGCAAATGCTTTATTAGAATCACAAGTTAATAACAATGAAGATTTAAATAAAGTAGTTATTAATGGTGTTACATTAAATGAATTTATTGATAATTTAACAGCAACCATTGGAGAAAAAATTTCATTTAGAAGATTTGTTTCATTAACTGCTAATGAAAATGAAGTTTTAGGTGCTTTTGCACATATTAACGGGCAAATTGGTGCTTTAGTTAAAATCAAAGGTCAAAATGAAGAATTGGCTAGAAATGTTGCAATGCATGCTGCAGCTATGAAACCAGAATATGTATTTGTAAATCAAGTTCCTGCAGAAAGAATTGAAATTTTAAAAGCAGAATTTGTCAAACCAGCTGGCTTTGAAAACAAACCAGTAAATATTCAAGAAAAAATTCTCCAAGGTTCATTAGATAAAAAACTTGCAGAATTTGTTTTAGAAAAGCAAGCTTTTATGATTGATGATTCATTAACTATTGAAAAATTATTAAGTACTCAAAATTCGCAATTATTAGATGCTGTTAGATATACAGTAGGCGAAGGAATTGAAAAAGTAGTTACTGATTTTGCTGCAGAAGTGGCTCAACAAATGAATAAATAATTACTTTTAATAATAAATTATTAAAAAAACGACCTAAATACAAAATAATAAAGTCGTTTTTTTTTTTTTTTTTTTTTTGAATTACATATAATTAAATTATCTCAATTAATATAATGTAATTATATTATTGTTGAAAGGAATAAAATGAAAAGAAAATTTAAATTACTATTAACTCTTAATGCTTCAAGCATTTTTGTTTTAACTCCTTTACTTACTGCTTGTGTTAATGATGAAGAAAATATTAAAGAAAAAAAATTTGACGATGTAAATACAAAACCATCAGATTCAAAAAATAAAGATATTTCAAAAGAAAAAAATAAAGATTATGATAACGCTTTGGCAAAAGAAGGTGATAAAGTAGAAGTACAACCTTCAGGGCCAAATTTTTTACCTAATAACACTAATACAGTTAATGCAAGAATTCCTGGAAAACCAGAATTAGTAGATACAGATTATCAAAGTTATAATAGTTTAAGCCCCAATGAAAAAAGCAAAATAGATTTAGAGGCTTACATTAAAGCTCTTAGTGATTTAAATGGTGATTTTAAGACTGTTAATGATTTTATTAAAGACAATTATAATGTTCCTTCTTTGAATGATCAATTACAGATTGATCAATATAATGAAAAAGCAAAACAATTGAATTTACCTGATTATCAAAGCTCAATTTTAAGAAATTTTTCATTTAAAACTAGCAATGACTATTTATTTTTGAATCCTATAAGAAATTCTACAAAAGCAGCTTATTGAAATTCTCAACCTAATAATAGAGGTTTACCAAGATATTTACCTAATGAACTTTATAAAAAAGTTGCATTAGAATCTTTTGCTATCGAATTTTCTAATTCTAATGATTTAATTGAAAAAATTAATCCAAGTAATGCTTATCAATTATATAAAGGTACTGCCTGAATTTTAGATTATGAATTAGATGAAAATAATTATCCTACTAAATGATATCTAGCTACTAACGCACACGTTGCTGCTGCCTTTTTGAAAGATTTAAAAACTAATGCAAATACTAATGATCGCTTTACTAATTTTATAGATCAAGAATTAGAATATGAAAAATATGTCAAATTTAAAGCTGTTGTTGATAAAGGTGAAGCTAAGTGAAAAGAAATTAATGATGTATATGATGAACCCATTGAACGATTATTACAAGAAAAAAAACATTATTTAGGTTTAAGACAAAAAGCAGAAACTGATAATGATCAAACTAAAGTAGCTTATTATCAAAATTTAATGAATAAAATTACGAATGAAGATTTACCTAAACTTTATCAAGAAAAAAATGCAAAAGTTAATAAACAATGAGAAACTTTGAATTTAGAATTTAGAAAAGAATATGATCAAGCTAAAAGACAAATTGATAAAGGTTTTTTAGGAACTACAAAACAAATTACTTTAACACATTTTAATGAAAATACACCATTAGATCAATGATTGAATGTTAATGATTTAGCTTATACTGCAGAAAAATTTACATTTAAACCTGAACAAGTTAAATTAATTTATGCTGGTGTAGATTTTCTTAAAACAAGTCCTAAAGATTATGTAGATAATACTTCAGAATTAAGCACTTTAGAAGAATCGGCTGATTTTGCAGTTTTGGAATTTAATTTTAAAAATTCAACGAATAATTATTCTTACACTAAACACACTAGTGACAATAATTATTTTGCTGATGTAAAAGTTCAAAACGCTCAAGAATTAGCTAAAATTGCAACGAGTAATTTTGCTGATTGAAAAAAAGAAGATAAATTTACGTTTTCTTCTAAATCATTAAAAGCAACATATAAAGAGGATGAAAAAGAAATAATTAAAAATGTACCTTTGACTAACGGAACTAAAGCCGATATTCCTAAAATAGATATTAATTTAATAGCTTTAGGATTTCCTTTATCAAATACTGATAATTTCATTGAAAGAAAATATGTTGAAACCGAAGATTATTATGGTAAAAATAGTCAAAGTTTATGAATAAATAAACCTTTTTATATAGCTAAAGGTAAAGAAATACCTAATCGTATATCAACTAAGGAATATGGCAATGGTTTTAATAAAGCCTTAAGTATAAGAAATCATTTAGATATGCCTGGTATTCTTGATTATAGTATTGTTAATCCTCTTATTCATGCTGAAAATAATAAAGGTTATCAATATAACTTTATAAAAGATAATCAATCTTCATACAATAAATATGAATATACAAATTATGGATTGGGTTATTCTTTAAACTCTTGACAACCACTAGGAGGAGCTTCTGGTTCAAGCTTAAGAACAATTGATAATAAAATCGTAGGAATTAATTTTGCTACAGCTGATGCAAGTGGAGTTTCTTTAACTACTTATACTCAAGCATTAAGAAGTGAAAAAGATACATATCAAGGCTTTTATGGTAAATATCAACTAGAAGAATATGATCTTATATATGGAGGAGGAGAGAATCAAAGAACTTCATATAGAGAAGCATTAAAATCTCATAATGAAAAGATTAAAACTTGATTATTTCCTAATGGTTTAGAAATTGAAAATATACCAACTGAATTTCGTTTTAATAAGTAGGGAGCATAATGATTAGAGCTAAAAAAATTAAACTATTAATTAATTTTGGTGCTATTAGTATTTTAGGTGTTGCTGGAGCAGTAACGGCTAAAGTTATAACTGATAATAGCAGTGAAAAAGCTAGAAATTTAAATGTTATTATTGCTTCAAGAGGCGATATTTCAACAATTAATACTAAAAATGTTGAAACTAATGATAGTAATTCATCTAATAAAGATAATAATTTAAAAGAATTACCAGAACCACAAAAAGAAACTGCAGAAGTGGCACAAGATATTAAAGAGAAAGAAGAAACAAAAAATCCAGAACCCGAACCAGCGGAACCCGAACCAGCGGAACCCGAACCAGCGGAACCCGAACCAGCGGAACCCGAAC